>JAYUWF010000471.1:0-24454 GCA_043753685.1 Herminiimonas sp. | reverse complement strand
AAGCGCCGATGATGGTTTTCACATCGGTGACCTTGCCATCACGAATCCAGGCCAGCAAGTCGGCCAGCGGCGCCGTCATCACTTCGAGGAACTCGCCATCGTCGAGTGCGCTCGGCCCGGCCGTCAGGCCTTCGGCGATGAACAGGTCGAGGTGCTCATCCGAATAGGCGATCGCGTTATGGATGGTGCAGACAAAACGCCATTGACGTGCCGTGTAACCGGTCTCTTCCCGCAATTCGCGCTGCGCGCACGCGAGCGGATCTTCACCCGGATCGATTTTACCGGCCGGAAATTCGAAGAACACCTGGTTCAGCGGATAGCGGAACTGCCGCTCCAGCAGCACGGTACCGTCATCGAATACCGGTAGGATCACGACGGCGCCGGGATGCCGGATGTATTCGCGTGTGGCCGGCGTACCATCGGGCAGTTCGACCTGATCGCGCTGCACTTTCAGGAAAGCGCCGTCGTAGGCGCAGACGCCATCGATCAGGGTTTCGGTGAGATGCTTGTCCATGCGAACTCCGAGAAGAATGTCATCGAATGCGCTGCCAGATCATGATAGCTGCACAAGCGATGGAATGGCAGCCAGGCGATCCCGGCTTGACCAGGTCGACCATCGGCAGCCTGATTTCACAATCAACGGTGCCGTTTACGAAGATAGCGATAGGCAAAGCCCGGGAAGGCCAGCACCACGAACAGGCAACCCGTCACGGCGTAGAAGCCCCAGGTCTGCGTGAAGACATTGCCGATCTGCGCCTCCAGCATTGCGCCGATCCCGCCGACAGCCATGTACAGGACGAACAATTCCAGCAGACGCCACCAGAAGGATTTGTTGCGTACCTGCCCGGCGCGGCGCAGGGGCAGTACCGCAAACAGTCGTTCGTTGGCAAAAGGCAGGTTGGCGCCGATCAGCGCCAGCACGATCACGATCCAGCTCGAAGCGGAAACATCCACCGGTTGCCTTCGATCGCCGCGCGAATCAGGACGCGAGCGTCTTGACGATGGCGGTCGCACATGCGCGCATCAGGGGCTCGGGCATCAGCCCCAGTAGCAGCACCAGCCCACCATTGATGCTCAGCGCGACGCGCATGTCGGTCGTCGGCACGATCGGGGAAGTGTCGACCGGGTCGTCGAAATACATCACCTTGACCACCCGCAGGTAATAAAAGGCACCGACCAGCGAGAACAGGACCGCCACCACCGCGAGCCAGATCTGGCCCGTACCGAGCACTGCCTGCAGCACCGACAGTTTTGCGTAGAAACCCATCACCGGCGGAATGCCCGCGAGCGAAAACATCAACAGCAGCATGACCAGCGCGAACCATGGGCTGCGCTGGTTCAATCCCTTGAAGTCTTCGATGTTCTCGGCCTCGAAACCGGCGCGGGCCAGCAACATGATGACGCCGAAGGTGCCAAGCGTAGTCAGCACATAGGTAATCGAATAGAACATCGCCGAGCTGTAGGCATTCGCCGCCGAAAACACATTGCCGTTGACGACGCCGGAGAGCAGACCCAGCATCATGAAACCCATCTGCGAAATCGTCGAATAGGCCAGCATGCGTTTCAGGTTGGTCTGGGCGATGGCGGTGATGTTACCGACCGCCATGGACAGCACCGTCAGGACGATCAGCATCTGTTGCCAATCCACTGCGAGCGGCAGCAGACCCTCCACCAGCAAGCGGATGCAGATGGCAAAGGCGGCCAGTTTTGGCGCTGCACCCAGCAGCAGCGTGACGGCCGTCGGCGCGCCCTGATAGACGTCCGGCACCCACATGTGGAACGGCGCGGCGCCCAGTTTGAAGGCCAGGCCCGCCACCAGGAAGACCACGCCGAATACCAGGATGGTGCGGTTGACCAGCGGCGAGCCAGCAGCCTTGGCGACTTCCGTCAGGTCGAGCGAACCGGTGGCGCCGTACAGCATCGAGATACCGTACAACATGAAGCCCGAGGCGAGTGCCCCGAGGATAAAGTACTTCATGGCCGCTTCGGTCGATTGCGTGTGATTGCGGCGCAGGGCCACCAGCGCATACAGGGACAGCGACATCAGTTCGAGGCCGAGGTAGATGATCAGGAAGTTGTTACCCGAGATCATGACCATCTGGCCCAGCAGCGCGAACAAGGCAAGCGTATAGAACTCGCCGCCCAGATTGCCGCCCAACATGCCGCGGTCGGTTGCGTACTGACGCGAGTAGATCAGCGTCAGGCCCACGGACAGATAGGAAAACACTTTCAGCAGGCTCGACATCGGATCCGATACGAACATGTTGTGAAACGTATAGCTGGTGGTGCCCGCATTGACATCGTCCATGCTGATCCAGGCGCAGATCAGCAGTGTCAGCATCGACAGGATAAAAGTGATGTGGCGTTTGGCATCGGCCAGGAACATGTCGACCAACAGGATCACCGAGGTGGCGATCAGCAGGAAAATTTCCGGAGAAGCCGGCAGCAGATTAATGTTGTTCATAGTTGATCAGTGCGCTTTGGAAATGGCCACATGCTTGAGCAGGTCGGCTACCGACACTTGCATCGCATCGGTGAAGGGCGCCGGGTACAAGCCCATGGCGATGACGGCAACGGCCAGGATGCCGAGCATGAAGAATTCCCGCGCATTCAGGTCGACCAGTTCGGCAACGTGGTGATTGCCGACGGCGCCGAAGATCACCCGCTTGACCAGCCACAGCGAATAGGCTGCGCCGAAGATCAGGGCAGTGGCCGCCAGCAGGCCGATCCAGAAATTGAATTTGACGGCGCCCAGGATCACCATGAATTCACCGACGAAACCCGAGGTCGCCGGCAAACCGCAATTGGCGAGCGAGAACAGCACGAACAGCGCGGCAAATTTCGGCATCGTATTCACGACCCCACCGTAATCGGCGATCTGGCGCGAATGCATGCGGTCGTACAGCACGCCGATACACAGGAACATGGCACCGGACACAAACCCGTGCGAGATCATCTGCATCACGCCGCCCTGCACTGCCATGTCATTGAAGACAAAGAAGCCCAGGGTCACGAAACCCATGTGGGCGATCGACGAATACGCCACCAGCTTCTTCATGTCGGTCTGCACCAAGGCCACCAGGCCGATGTAGATCACGGCAATCAGCGACAAGGTGATCATGAAGCCGGACAGATAATGGCTGGCGTCGGGCGTGATCGGCAGCGAAAACCGCACGAAGCCATAACCGCCCAGCTTCAGCATGATGGCTGCCAGGACCACGGAGCCGCCGGTCGGCGCTTCCACGTGCGCATCCGGCAGCCAGGTATGCACCGGCCACATCGGCACCTTGACGGCGAACGCCATCAGGAATGCCAGGAACAGCAGGATCTGCACGTTCAGCGGCAGCGGCAATTGTTGCCAGCTCAGGATGTCGAAACTGTTACCCGACTTGAAGTACAGGTACAGGAGTGCGACCAGCATCAGGAGCGAACCGAAGAAGGTGTACAGAAAAAACTTGATCGATGCATAGACCCGGTTTGCGCCACCCCACACACCGATGATGATAAACATCGGAATCAAGGTCGATTCGAAAAAGACATAGAAAAGCAAGCCATCCAGTGCGCAGAACACACCGATCATCAAACCCGACAGGATCAGGAAGGCGCCCATGTATTGCGAGACGCGCTTTTCGATAACTTCCCAGCCGGCGATGACGACGATCACGGTGATGAACGCAGTCAGTGGAATGAACCAGAGCGACAAGCCATCGATGCCTAGCTGATAGAAAATGTTCAGGCGCTCGATCCAGGCGTGCTTTTCGACGAACTGCATGCCGTGCGCCGCATTGTCGAAGCGGGTCATCAACGGGATCGTCACCGCAAAGCTGACGATCGACCCGATCAAGGAAATGGCACGCGCCGCCCCCGGATTTTCATTGCGGCCAAAGGCCAGAACGAAAACGCCGAACAGGATCGGACACCAGATTGCGAGGCTTAGTAGCGGAAAAGTTGACTGCATCATGATTATTATTGGTTTTACGTCGCCAGCTTACTTGGCAAAGTGGAACGGCAACGGGAATGGCAGGAACCAGGTCAGAAAACCCAGGACGCCGAGAATCATTACGAATGCATAGTGATAGATGTAGCCGGATTGCAGCAGGCGCGTGACGCGGGAGAACCAGCCGACCACGCGCGCGCTGCCGTTGACCACCAGGCCGTCGATCAGGGCCTTGTCGCCGACCTTCCACAACTCGCCACCCAACAGGCGTGCGCCGCCGGCAAACACCACGTCGTTGAACTTGTCCATGTAGTACTTGTTGTCCAGCAGCGTGTAGACGGCGTGGAATTTCGCGAAGCACCAGGCCGGCACCTTCGGATTGACCAGGTAGCAATACCAGGCGGCGATCACGCCGGCTGCGGCCAGGATGAACGGCGCCGAAGTGAAGGCATGGATCGCCATTGCGGCAGCGCCATGGAATTCGTGCGCCAGCTCTTCCATCGCGTGATGCGATTCGCCAACGGTGATGACTCCCTTGAAGAAGTCGCCGAAGAGCATTGGCTGGATCGTGAAGTAACCGATCAGGGCCGATGGAATCGCCAGCAGCACCAGCGGCAGGGTCACGACCCAAGGCGTTTCGTGCGGCTTCTGACCCGGCGCCAGTCCGTGGTGTTCGTCGTGACCATGATCGTCGTCCGCGCCATGGGCGTCGTGGGCGTCGGCATGTGCGGCATGTGCGGCATGTGCGGCAGGCGCGGCGTGGGCAGCGTCATGATGCCCATGCTCGCCCTGACCGAAGCGTTCCTTGCCGTGAAAGACAAGGAAATACATCCGGAACGAGTAGAAGGCGGTGACGAACACGCCGGCCAGCACGGCGAACCGCGCGAACGATGCGCCGGCCAGATGCGTGGCGGACACCGCTTCGATGATGCTGTCCTTGGAATAGAAACCTGAAAAGAATGGCGTGCCGATCAGCGCCAGCGAACCGATCAGCGACGTGATCCAGGTGATCGGCATGTACTTTCGCAGGCCACCCATGTTGCGGATGTCCTGATCATGGTGCATGCCGATGATGACCGAACCGGCTGCCAGGAAGAGCAGCGCCTTGAAGAAGGCATGCGTCATCAGGTGGAACACCGCGACCGAATACGCGGAAGCGCCGAGCGCGACCGTCATGTAACCGAGCTGCGACAACGTGGAATACGCAACAACCCGCTTGATGTCGTTCTGGATCACGCCCAGGAACCCCATGAACAAGGCGGTGATCGCGCCGATGATCATGACGAACGACAGCGCCGTATCCGACAGTTCGAACAGTGGCGACATGCGCGCCACCATGAAGATGCCGGCCGTGACCATGGTCGCCGCATGGATCAGCGCCGAAATCGGGGTCGGGCCTTCCATCGAATCCGGTAACCAGACGTGCAGCGGAAATTGCGCCGACTTGCCCATCGCACCGATGAACAGGCAAATGCAGGCAACGGTGAGCAGCATCCAGTTCGATCCCGGCAAAAGCAGCTGCGCCAATGCATCCTTCTTCGCAAAGACTTCGGCATAGTTCATCGAGCCGGCATACGCCATCAACAGGCCGATGCCGAGGATAAAACCGAAATCGCCGACCCGGTTGACCAGGAACGCCTTCATGTTGGCGAAGATCGCGGTCGGCTTGGTGTACCAGAAACCGATCAGCAGATACGACACCAGGCCCACCGCTTCCCAACCAAAGAACAACTGCAGGAAGTTGTTGCTCATCACCAGCATCAGCATCGAAAACGTGAACAGCGAGATATAGGAGAAGAAGCGGTTGTAGCCCGGATCATCCTGCATGTAACCGATGGTATAGATGTGCACCATCAGCGAGACGAAGGTCACCACGCACATCATCATCGCCGTCAGGCTGTCGATCAGAAAGCCGACTTCCAGCTTCATGCCGGCCACCGTCATCCAGGTATAGAGCGTGCCGTTGTAGGTTGCTCCCTCCCGCACCGCCATCAGGGTCATGAAGGAAATCACGAAGGCGACCAGCACGCCCAGGATCGTGACCGTATGCGAAATCTTGCGGCCGACCAGATTGCCGAAGAATTGGGTGCCGAGCAGACCGGCGATGGCAGCGCCGGCCAGCGGCGCCAGCGGTACGGCCAACAGCAGGCTAGGGTTAAGTTGCCCCGTCATCATGAACCTTGTCGTCTATTAGGTGAAGAAAGTGGAACCGTTAATACAGCAGTGCGCGATCCGCATTGACCCCATCAGCCCTTCAGGCTGTCGAGGTCTTCGACATTGATGGTGTCCAGGTTGCGAAACAGCACCACCAGGATCGCCAAGCCGATCGCCGACTCGGCGGCGGCGACCGTCAGGATGAAGAACACGAAAATCTGCCCGGCCGCATCGCCCAGGTAGTAGGAGAAGGCGATGAAGTTCATGTTGACTGCCAACAGCATCAATTCGATTGCCATCAGCAAGATGATGATGTTCTTGCGATTGAGGAAAATGCCGACGATGGAGATCGCGAACAGGATCGCGCCGAGTACCAGATAATGTGCAAGCGTTAAAGACACGTCAGCCCCTTGTTATTGTTATTTCGGTGCGGCGGCGGCAGGACCAGGCGCAGCGGCGGCGGCACTAGGTGCAGCAGCCGCAGCGGCAACTACCGCAACTGGTTCCGCCGGCGCGTTGTAGCGCGCCTCGGATTTCATGGTGACGATGCGGATGCGGTCGCTCGCCTTGATCTTGACTGCATCCGATGGCGAATAGTATTTGCTGTCCTTACGCTTGCGCATCGTCAGCGCTACCGCAGCAACAATTGCCACCAATAACACCACCGCTGCGATTTCAAACGCATAGACATATTGCGTGTAGATCAGCTTGCCGAGTTCCTTGGTGTTGCCAATGTTGGCCGACACCGCCGGCACCAATGCATCGAGCTTGAAACCAGTGAGCAAAACTGCCGACATTTCCAGCACGATCAATACGCCGATCACTGCCGCGAAGGGCAGATAAGACCAGAAACCTTCCCGCATCTTGTCGATATTAATATCGAGCATCATCACCACGAACAGAAACAGCACCATCACTGCGCCGACATAAACCAGCACCAGCACGATCGCCAGGAATTCCGCCTTCAGCAGCATCCAGATGCCGGCGGCGGAAAAGAACGAGAGCACCAGGAACAAGGCGGCGTGGACCGGATTGCGATCGGTGATCACGCGCGTTGCCGCGATGACCAGGATCGCGGAAAAGGCGTAGAACAATACAGTTTTAAATTCCATGGCAGACCAGAAAAGACAGCGAACTTCGATTAAACATCCGGTGCAACAACAACTTTTTCAACGACCCGCCGACACAGAAGCCGGGCATCTCGGTACATCAACGACTCACACCTCACGACTCACGCCTCACGACTCACGCCTCACGACCTAAGCCCCAAGACAAACCCGCTCAACGATACGGCGCATCCGCAACGCGGGCAGCAGCAATCTCCGGCTCGTAACGGTCGCCGATGGCAAGCAGCATTTCCTTGGTGTAGTACAGGTCACCGCGCTTTTCGCCGTGGTACTCCAGGATATGCGTTTCCACGATCGAATCGACCGGGCACGACTCTTCGCAGAATCCACAGAAGATACACTTGGTCAGGTCGATGTCGTAGCGCGTGGTGCGGCGGCTGCCGTCATCGCGCTGTTCCGACTCGATCGTGATCGCCATGGCCGGGCACACCGCTTCGCACAGCTTGCAGGCGATGCAGCGTTCTTCACCGTTCGGATAGCGGCGCAGCGCATGCAGGCCGCGAAAGCGCGGCGACATCGGTGTTTTCTCTTCCGGAAATTGCACCGTGATCTTGCGGGCGAACATGTAGCGGCCGGTCAGCGCCAGGCCCTTGAACAATTCCCGCAGCATCAAGCTGCCAAAAAAATCCTTGATTGCTTCCATCATCGAACCTCAATTGTGTGATTGCGCTGGCAGCGATCGGGCAGCGCGCCGTGCAGAGACTGCCGCACGGCGTCGCAGATCCCGGTCACTTCCAGATATTCCAGGGAGTCTGCATCCAGGCCGCAACGATCACCAGATAACCCAGCGTCAGGGGAATGAAGACTTTCCATCCCAAACGCATGATCTGGTCATAGCGGTAGCGCGGAAACGATGCCCGCACCCAGATGAAGATCGAGACAACTAAAAAGGTCTTGATGCCGAGCCAGATCCAGCCCGGGATGTATGACAACAGGCCGAGTACCGGTACCTGCTCGCCGATCGGCGAATTCCAGCCACCCAGGAACATCAGGGAAGCCAGCGCCGAAATCAGGATCATGTTGGCGTATTCGGCCAGGAAAAACATGGCGAACGACATGCCGGAATACTCGACCATGTGACCGGCGACGATTTCGGATTCACCTTCGACGACGTCAAATGGATGCCGGTTGGTTTCGGCGATGCCGGAAATGACATAGACGAAGAACATCGGCAGCAACGGCAGCCAGTTCCACGACAGGAAATTCAAGCCCATCTTGCTGAAGTAGCCGTTGGTCTGGCCCACCACGATATCCGTGAAGTTCAGGCTGCCGGACACCATCAGCACGATCACCAGCACGAAGCCCATCGAAATCTCGTACGACACCATCTGCGCCGAAGCGCGCATGGCGCCCAGGAACGCATATTTGGAGTTCGACGCCCATCCGGCGATGATCACGCCATACACTTCCAGCGACATGATTGCCATGGCGAACAGCAAGCCGGCGTTAATGTTGGCCAACGCCTGCTCGGGACCGAACGGCACCACTACCCAGGCCGCCAGCGCCGGCATGATGGTCATGACCGGAGCGATAACGAACAAGGCTTTGTTGGCCTTGGCGGGCACGATGATTTCTTTCAACAGCAGCTTCAACGCGTCGGCAATCGGCTGCAGCAAGCCTGCGGGGCCAACCCGGTTCGGGCCGATACGCACGTGCATCCAGCCGATCATCTTGCGTTCCCACAGCGTCAGGTAGGCGACGCAACCCATGATCGGCAGCACCAGCGAAATGATCTTGACCAGGTTCCAGACCAGCGGCCAGATGTAGCCGAAGATGCCCTGCCCAGTGGTGTGAATCGAGAGCAGCAAATTACCCATTACGCGGTCTCCACGCTGATCGGGCCGAACATCGGTCCGAGGGCGGCGGTGGCGGCATGCGCCGTCGCCAACCGCACCACCGAATCCGGCAAGCCGGCATCGATCGATGCAGCGAGTGTGGCGCTGCCAGCCCCCTGCGAGACTTTAAGGTGCGCACCCTCCACGACGCCGAGCTTTCGCGCCAGCGCCGTCGAGATGCGCACGAGGGGCGCACGCGCATCGTTGGTCAATTGCAGCGAACCGGCGCGGCGCACGATCGCGTCCGTAAAGTAGATCGGCACCTCGGCAAACCGCTCCAGGCCTGTGGCCGGAATTCCAGCTGCAGCTGCAGCTGCAGCCGCAGGCGCGGCTTGCGGCGCAATGCCTGCATGGTTGTTCAGACGTGGCAGCAGATCAACCGTCGCGGCATCGGCAGCACCCAGGACTTCCAGCCGCACCGCTTCCACGGTGTCGTAATCGAAACCCGGAAGCTCGAGCAGATTGCCCAGCACGCGCAAGACTTTCCAGCCCGGGCGGGTTTCACCCAATGGCTTGACGGTACCGTTGAAACTTTGCGCCCTGCCCTCGCAATTGACGAAGGTGCCACCGGTTTCGGTGAAGGGCGCGATCGGCAACATCACGTCGGCGTAGTCCGCGCCGTGCTGGAATGGCGACATCACCACCACCATGTCGGCCTGCGCCATCGCGGCACGCGCAACCTGCGGATCAGCGCAATCGAGCTCCGGCTCGGTGTTGAACAAAACGTAGGCTTTTTTGGGCAGCGCCAGGAATTGGCCGGCATTGCCGCCGTTGGCCGGCAAGGCATTGGCCAGATAGCCACCGACCGTGTTGCCGGCTTCGGTCAGATAACCGAATTTCGCGCCAGTTGCTTCTGCAATCCATTCGGCTGCGGCGTGCAATTGCGACGCCTGTGGATGCTGTGCGGCTGCATTGCCCAGAAAAATTCCCCCTGGCTCACCCGACAACAGGCTGACTGCCGTCGACTTCGCTTCCGGCGAGGCCGAGACATTCTCGAAACCGGCGGGTGCGGCGATGCTCTTGGCTTCGGCAATCGCGGCGATGACTTCGCCGAGTGCTGCCAGCCATGCCGACGGTGCACAGATCATCTTGTTCGCCACCGGCATGAGCAAATCATCATCGGTCGCATGCAGCAAGCTCAGCTTGCCGCCGCGCTTGATCGACTGGCGCAGACGAGCCGCCAGAAGCGGATGATCCTTGCGCAGGAAGGAGCCGATCACGAAGGCGCGCTTCAAATCACCGAATTCGACGATCGACATGCCCAGCCACGGCGTGACCTTGCCGGTCAAACCGAAATCGGATTGGCGCAGACGGAAATCGACATTTTCCGAACCCAGGCCGCGCACCACTTTCTGCAGCAGTGACAACTCTTCCAGGGTCGAGGTCGGCGTGGCCAGCGCGGCGATCGCATCGGCGCCATGCTCGTGACGGATGTTGCGCAAGCCGTGTGCGACGTACTGCAGCGCAGTCTGCCAGTCGGTCTGCTGCCAGCGGCCATCCTGCTTGATCATCGGCGCGGTCAGGCGCTCTTCGCTGTTGACGCCTTCGTAGGAAAAGCGGTCCTTGTCCGACAGCCAGCATTCGTTGACGCTGTCGTTTTCCAGAGGCAGCACGCGCATGACCTTCGCACCCTTGACCTGTACCAGCAAATTGGCGCCCAGGCCATCGTGCGGGCTGACCGACTTGCGGCGCGACAGCTCCCAGGTACGGGCGCTGTAACGGAACGGCTTCGAGGTCAATGCGCCGACCGGGCACAGATCGATCATGTTGCCCGACAATTCAGAGTCGACGGTCTTGCCGACGAAGGAAGTGATCTCGGCATGTTCGCCGCGACCGATCATGCCGAATTCCATCTGGCCGGCGATTTCCTGGCCAAAGCGCACGCAGCGGGTGCAGTGAATGCAGCGCGCCATTTCCTTCATCGAGATCAGCGGACCCGCATCTTTCGGCGCGACCACGCGCTTTTCTTCTGCATAGCGCGAGGACGACTTGCCGTAACCGACGGCCAGATCCTGCAACTGGCATTCGCCGCCCTGGTCGCAGATCGGGCAATCCAGCGGATGATTGATGAGCAAGAACTCCATCACCCCTTTTTGTGCCTGCACTGCCTTGGCGCTATTGGAGCGCACGATCATGCCGGCCGAGACCGGCGTGGCGCAGGCGGGCAATGGCTTGGGTGCCTTTTCGACTTCGACCAGGCACATGCGGCAGTTGGCCGCGATCGACAATTTCTTGTGATAGCAAAAATGCGGAATGTACGTGCCCACTTTGTTGGCAGCGTCCATCACCATGCTGCCTTCCAGGACTTCGACTTTTACGCCGTCAATTTCGATTTCAACCATGGCTTTGCTTTGTTGCCTCAGTATGCGTGGTGCTGTGTTGGTCTAACCTTGCACGAGCGCCCTGCCGATCGCAGAGCGCGCGTTTCCCGGCTTCGGATCTCAGATGTAGGCCGGTACCAGGCAACGCTTGTGCTCGATATGATGTTCAAACTCTTCACGATAATTCTTGATGAAGGCGCGTACCGGCATCGCGGCCGCATCGCCGAGCGCGCAAATCGTGCGGCCCTGGATGTTGTCGGCAATCGAATTCAACATGTCCAGATCGTCCGGCCGTCCCTGGCCATGCTCGATCCGGTGCACCATGCGGTACAACCAGCCGGTGCCTTCGCGGCACGGCGTGCACTGGCCGCAGGATTCTTCGTAATAGAAATACGACAGGCGCAGCAGCGACTTGACCATGCAGCGGGTTTCATCCATCACGATCACGGCGCCCGAACCGAGCATCGAGCCGGCTTTCGCGATCGAGTCGTAGTCCATGTCGGTGGCCATCATGACGTCACCGGTCAGCACTGGCATGGATGATCCGCCGGGAATGACGGCCTTGATCTTTTTGCTGTCGCGCATGCCGCCGGCCAGTTCCAGCAAGGTCGCAAATGGCGTGCCGAGCGGCACTTCGTAGTTGCCCGGTCTTGCGATGTCACCCGACATCGAAAAGATCTTGGTGCCGCCATTGTTCGGCTTGCCCAGGCCCGCATACGCCGCGCCACCGAGAGCAAAGACGAACGGCACGGCCGCGAAGGTCTCGGTGTTGTTGATCGTGGTTGGCTTGCCGTACAGGCCGAAGCTGGCCGGGAACGGCGGCTTGAAACGCGGCTGGCCCTTCTTGCCTTCCATCGATTCGAGCAAGGCGGTTTCTTCACCGCAGATGTAAGCGCCGTAACCGTGGAATGCATGCAGCTCGAAGTTGAATTCGCTGCCGGCGATCTTATCGCCCAGGAAGCCGGCGGCACGCGCCTCGTCCAGGGCTTCTTCGAAGCGGTCGTAATCGGCCCAGATTTCGCCATGGATGTAGTTGTAGCCTACCGAAATGCCCATCGCATAGGCGGCAATCGCCATGCCTTCGATCAGCGCATGCGGGTTATAACGAATGATGTCGCGGTCCTTGAAGGTGCCCGGCTCGCCCTCATCGGAATTACAGACCAGGTACTTCTGGCCAGGATACTGGCGCGGCATGAAGCTCCACTTCAAGCCGGTCGGAAAACCGGCGCCGCCGCGGCCACGCAGGGCCGACGCCTTCATTTCGGCAATCACCTGCTCCGGCGTGACCTTGTCGGTCAGGATGCGCTTCAATTGTTCGTAGCCGCCGCGCTTGACGTAATCGGCGACATGCCAGTTCTGGCCATCCAGTCCGGCCAGAATCAGAGGATTGATGTGACGGTCATGAAGGCTGGTCATTTTGCATTCTCCACGGCGGACACGTTGCTCAACTCACCGATCAACGCATCGATTTTTTCATTCGACATCCAGCTGCACATGCGCTTGTTATTGACGAGCATGACGGGCGCATCGCCGCAAGCGCCCATGCATTCGCCCTCCTGCAGCGTGAACTGGCCATCCGTGGTGGTTTCGCGATAGCCGATGCCGAGCTTCTGCTTGAGATAATGTGCGGCCTTTTCGCCGCCAGACAATGCGCAAGGCAGGTTGGTACACACCGAAATCTTGAATTTGCCGACCGGGCCGACGTTATACATCGTGTAGAAGGTCGCCACTTCCTGCACCGCGATGGCGGGCATGCCGAGATAGGCTGCGACGTCCTCGATCACTTCGGGCGACAACCAGCCTTTTTCATCCTGCGCGATCGCCAGTGCGCCCATCACCGCGGACTGCTTCTGGTCCGGCGGAAACTTGCCCACTTCACGATCGATCTTCTTGTACGCTTGCTCAGTCAACAGCATTTTTATTGCCTCAATATAGTGCCACGGAGGGGCGCAATAGCCCGACCGCCTTCAGCGATCGATTTCGCCGAACACGATGTCTTGCGTGCCGATGATCGTCACCGCATCGGCGATCATGTGGCCTTTTGCCATTTCATCCAGTCCCTGCAGGTGCGGGAAGCCCGGCGCCCGGATCTTCATGCGGTAAGGCTTGTTGGCGCCGTCGGAAATCAGGTAGACGCCGAACTCGCCCTTCGGATGCTCGACCGCCGCATACGCTTCGCCCGGCGGCACGTGAAAGCCTTCGGTAAACAGCTTGAAGTGGTGGATCAGGTCTTCCATGTTCGACTTCATGCCGACCCGCGATGGCGGCGCCACCTTGTGGTTGTCGGTCATGACCGGACCCGGGTTGTTGCGCAACCATTCGACGCACTGGCGGATGATCTTGTTCGATTCGCGCATCTCGGCGATTCGCACCAGGTAACGGTCGTAGCAGTCGCCGTTGACGCCGATCGGAATATTGAAGTCCAGCAGGTCATAGACTTCATACGGCTGCTTCTTGCGCAGATCCCATTCGATGCCGGAGCCACGCAGCATCGGACCGGTGAAGCCCATCGCCTTCGCACGCTCGGGCGAGACCACGCCGATGCCGACCAGACGCTGCTTCCAGATCCGGTTGTCGGTCAGCAGGGTTTCGTATTCATCGACGTAGTGTGGGAACCGATTGGTGAAGTCCTCGATGAAGTCGAGCAGCGAGCCCTGGCGGTTTTCATTCAACTGCTTGATCGCCTTGGCATTGCGCAGGATCGATGCCTTGTGCTGCGGCATCGCGTCCGGCAGATCGCGGTACACGCCGCCCGGACGATAGTACGCCGCATGCAACCGCGCGCCGGAGACTGCCTCGTAGCAGTCCATCAGGTCTTCGCGTTCGCGGAAAGCGTACAGGAAGACGCCCATGGCGCCGACGTCCAGCGCATGCGCGCCCAGCCACAACAGATGGTTCAACAGGCGCGTGATCTCGTCGAACATGACGCGGATGTATTGCGCGCGCAACGGCACTTCCAGATTCAGCAACCGCTCGATGGCCATCACGTAGCCATGCTCGTTGCACATCATCGAGACGTAATCCAGCCGGTCCATGTATGGCACCGATTGCAGATAGGTCTTTTGCTCGGCGAGCTTTTCGGTCGCGCGATGCAAGAGGCCAATGTGTGGATCGGCGCGTTGAATCACTTCGCCGTCGAGCTCGAGCACCAGACGCAGCACGCCATGGGCAGCCGGGTGCTGGGGTCCGAAATTCAATGTGTAGTTTTTAATCTCAGCCATTTTTTCATCCCGTACTGTTCTTCACGAATCACGCGCGGCACGTTCTCGCGCGGGTCGATCGTCACAGGTTGGTAGATCACGCGTTTCTGTTCAGGGTCGTAGCGCATCTCGACATAACCGGTCACCGGGAAATCCTTGCGAAACGGATGGCCGATGAAACCGTAGTCGGTCAGGATGCGACGCAGGTCGTTATGACCTTCGAACAGGATGCCGAAGAAATCGAAGGCTTCGCGCTCGTACCAGTTGGCCGAGGACCAGATGTCGGTCAGCGACGCAACCACCGGCAGTTCGTCGTCGGGTGCGAAGACGCGCACGCGCAAGCGCCAGTTGTGAGTCATCGACAGCAGGTGCGACACCACGGCAAAGCGCTGGCCTTCCCAGGCGCCGTCGCCATAGGTCGAGTAATCCACGCCGCACAGGTCGATCAGCTCTTCGAACTTCAGGTCGGCATGGTCGCGCAGCACGCGCATGACCGACAGGTAGTCTGCCGCCTTGACGATCAGGGTGACTTCGGACAGCGCCGTCGTCAGGTTGTGCACATGGGCGCCCAGGGCATTACGCAACGCGGCGTCGAGTGTTTCCAGTTTGTTGGTCATGGTGTTTTTGCCGGATGCCTAAGGTGTGCGGATTAGCGCGCAATGGTATTAGTGCGCTTGATCTTGTTTTGCAGTTGCATGATCCCGTACAGCAGCGCCTCGGCAGTCGGCGGGCAACCCGGCACGTAGATATCGACCGGCACGATGCGGTCGCATCCGCGCACCACCGAATAAGAGTAATGATAGTAGCCGCCGCCATTGGCGCAGGAGCCCATCGAGATCACCCAGCGCGGCTCGGCCATCTGGTCATAGACCTTGCGAAGCGCCGGCGCCATCTTGTTGCACAGCGTGCCGGCCACGATCATCACGTCCGATTGCCGTGGCGACGGCCGGAACACGACGCCGAAGCGGTCCATGTCGTAGCGCGACGCACCCGCATGCATCATTTCGACGGCACAACACGCCAGACCGAACGTCATCGGCCACATCGAGCCGGTACGGGTCCAGTTGATCAGCTTGTCGGCTGTGGTGGTAACAAAACCTTCGTTCAGAACGCCTTCAATAGACATGACTTACTCCCAATCAAGGGCACCTTTCTTCCAGATGTACCAGAACCCGACGGCAAATTCGGCGATGAACGTAATCATCGTCACGAAGCCGGCCCAGCCCAGATCGCGCATGGCGACGCCCCACGGGAAGAAAAATGCCGTTTCAAGATCGAACAGGATAAACAGGATGGCGACGAGGTAATAGCGCACGTCGAACTTCATGCGCGCATCTTCGAAGGCTTCGAAGCCACACTCGTATGGGGAATTTTTTTCGACGTCCGGCTTGAATGGCGCGATCAGGCGGCCCAGCACTTGGGGCACCACGCCGACACCAATGCCGACCAGGATGAAGAGCAATACAGGAAAATAATTTTCGAGGTTCACGGTATGCCGCAGTCACGCAAGTTGGGTTGAACGATTGGTCGCCGGACCACTTGAACGTTGCATGATCCGGATGACCGCTTCTCGGTTAACTTTTCGGAAAGCTTTTATCGAACAATCTTCAATTCAATTTCTCGATAAAAAGCCAGCTTGGGGCTCTCCCGCGCTGGCTGTCATGTTTTGGTGCCGACGGCGAGACTCGAACTCGCACAGCTTTCGCCACTACCCCCTCAAGATAGCGTGTCTACCAGTTTCACCACGTCGGCATAAGTCCGCTATTTTACCCTGTTTTCTCTATTTTGTTCAACGCAGCATTGCAGTGAATCAATCATGGCGGAAGCGATTTCTGCTCCCGCTGAATGCGTCGTCTTATTTCGGAATCTGGCCTGACTGTCCGGCCGCTGCTGGTGCAGCGGGTGCTGCCGGGGCGACGCCAGCGGGTGTGGCCGGCGCTGTTGCACTGCCAGTCGGCGCCGCCCCCGCCGGTGCAGGCGCTGCCGGCACCACGACCGACTTTGCCGGTGCGGCTGGCAAGCTGTCCATTACGCCGCCGCTGACAACTGCATGGCGATTACTGCCGAAATAGGCCAGCGAGAGTGTGGCGATGAAAAACACCGCCGCTGCGACACCAGTCGATTTCGACATGAAGTTCGACGAACCCGTGGCGCCGAACAGGCTGCCGGAGGCGCCCGATCCAAACGCTGCGCCCATGTCGGCGCCTTTACCGTGCTGCAGCAAGACCAGACCGATGATCGTCAATGCCGACAGGACCTGAATGACGACGATGATGGTAAAGAGAGTATTCATGTGGATGATTCCGATGTCGTGAGTTACGTAACTGGTACTAAGAACCTATTTCCATAGGCAAGATCACCGTGGCAGGACGCTAGACCGCTGCCTGGATGATGGCGTTGAAGTCCTCTGCTTTCAAGGCCGCGCCGCCGATCAGGCCGCCGTCGATGTCCGGCATCGCAAGCAATTGCAGTGCATTGTCGGGCTTCATGCTGCCGCCGTAGAGGATTCGTACGCCTTGCGCGGCTTTCGGGTCGCGCAAGGCGATGCGGGCGCGAATCTGGGCATGCACCTCCTGCGCCATTTGAGGTGTGGCGGTCTTGCCGGTGCCGATCGCCCAGACCGGCTCATAGGCCACCACCAGACGTGCCAGATCGGCGGGCGATATCGCCTCGAGGATCGCATCGAGCTGGGCACCGACCACTGCTGCCGTTTGCCCGGCGTCGCGTTGAGCCAGCGTTTCGCCGACACAGGCAATTGGCGTCATTCCCGCAGACAGAACCGCCACTGCCTTAAGACCCACGGTACGGTCGCTCTCGCCGTGATAACTGCGGCGCTCCGAATGCCCGACGATCGCGAACCGGCAGCCAAAGTCGCGCAGCATCGGCGCGGCGATTTCACCGGTGAAGGCGCCGCCCGCATGCGCAGATACATCTTGCGCGCCGAGGCCGATCGACGAGCCGTTCAACGCCGACTGGCACTGCGCGAAATACGGCGCCGGTACGCACACTGCGACCTCGACGGAAGCCGGGGCCAATGCCAATGCAGAAGTCAGGCCGCGCAACAGCACTGCGTTGGCATCGAGCGACCCGTTCATTTTCCAATTGCCGGCGATCAGGGTGCGACGCATAAATTTCCCAAATTTGATAACCCGCTATTTTAGCGTCCGACAGCGATCCGGTCAAACGACGGTCCATGGTGGCGCCGCAGCGAATCGGTTCCAGCCCATCCGCGTGGCAACCGCGAGACGACAACCAATGCTAACTTACGGTTTCATCGTAATCGGCAGGCTGGAATCCGCTCGAAAAAGCCGCACGGGGAGCTGCGTCGCTGCGAAATCAATTTCTTTATTCAGTAGGGCACGCTACAGTTTGAATTGTTCGATGTTGCTTTAAAGAATGCTCCTGCGAAGCCGATTCCGGCACACCTTGCAGCGCCGGCGACCAACCTGGACCGACATGACGAGACAGCCATGACTTCCGCATCCCCCGCTACGACCATTCACCAGCATCTGATCCGATCGCTGGACAGCGCGCGTCAGGTCGCCTTCGATTGGATGGTCGACGCCGATACACTTTATTTCAGCGGCAACCTGGCCGAAAAGTTTCGGGGTGTGCTGGTCGAGCCGGGATCGAGCTGGCGCTCGCGCGATTTGATCGATCTGATCCACCCTGACGACCGCGACAATTTTTTGGCCGAAATCAAGGCTTGCCTGAAAGACCAAGGCAGTTCATCAGCGGCGACGCACGATGTCGCGCTGCGGCTGCAGGATCCGCAGAAACGCTGGCGTTGGATAGAAATCCACGGCCAGGTCATTCAACGCGACGCGTGCCACCGGACGGTGCGCATGGTCGGTACCATCTCGGATATTCACGACCGGCGTCTGGCCGAACAAAAGCTCGATCGCTTGCGCGATCTGTATGCCGCGCTCAGTCAAACCAGCCAGGCCATCATGCGCATGGCCGATCCTGCACTGCTCTACCAGAAGATTTGCCGCATCGCTGTCGAGCACGGACATTTCCATCTCGCGTGGATCGGCCTGGTCGACACCATCGACCGACGCGTTTATCCGGCTGCCGTGTTCGGCAAGGGAGAACAAGGGGTGCGCGCCGCGCATATTTCCATCGATGGCACCGTGCCCGAAGGCCGTGGCGGTATCGGCACGGCCATCCGCGACAATCATTACACCGTCTGTAACGATATCTTCGCTGCAGCGTACATGCAGCCGTGGCACGCGGCGGCGAAGCGGGATGGATTCCACTCGTTTGCCAGTTTCCCGTTCCGACGCGGTGGTACCGCCATCGGCACCCTGAACCTGTACGCAGCAGAAACCGATTTTTTTGATCAGGCGCTGATCGAACTGCTTGAAGAAATGGCGAATGACATTTCCTTCGCGATCGAAAATCATGAGCGCGAACGGGCGCGCGCGCAGATCGAGGCCGCACTGGCGCACAGCGAAACCCTGAAAACCGCGATCCTCGGCTCGGCCCTCGACTGCATCGTGACGATGGATCACGAGGGCCGTATCCTTGACTTCAATCCGGCAGCGGAAAAGACCTTCGGTCATACCAGCGCCGAAGTGGTCGGACGGATCCTGTCGGAAGTGATCGTACCTCCCGAATTGCGCGCGCATCACGATCGTGGTCTGGCGGAATACGTCAGGACCCGGAACGGCAGAATACTGAACCGCCGCATCGAACAGAAAGCGATGCATGCGGATGGCCATTTGATACCAATCGAGCTGACGGTGGTATCGATCGACGCCGGTCCGACACCGATCTTCACCGCGTTTCTACGTGATATCAGCGAGCGCACGCGCAACGACGCGTTGCAGGCCGGCCAGCACCGCATCCTGAGCATGGTCGCAACCGGCATGGCACTGCCCGACATCATCGACGAGCTGACGTCGTTCGTGGAAACGCAGGCAACGCCGGCATTGTGCTCGGCAATGCTGCTCGAAGCCGGCAGCGACATCCTGCGCGGCGCGGCCATCGATACGCTGCCCGCCGACTACAAGGCATTTTGCGACGAAGTGCCGCTGGGTTTCCAGGGCAGTTCGTGCGCATTGGCGGCCTCGCGTGGCGAGGCTGTCATCATTGCCGATACGCTTGCCGATACCCTGACCGCCGGCCATGCCGCGCACGCGCTGGCGGCCCGAAACGGCATCCGGGCGATCGCTTCCTGGCCGATACCGGGCAAGCATCGCAAGGTGCTGGGTACCTTCGCCCTGCACTATCCGCAGCCCGGCGCACCCAGCGATCGTGACCGGCAGTTGCTCGACATCGCCACCAACCTGGCCAGCATCGCGATCGAAAATCGGGAGTCGGATGAACGGATCCGTTTCCTGGCACATTACGATGGATTGACGTCGCTGCCGAACCGCTTTCTTTTCAAGGAATTCCTCGAACACGCGATCCATGCATTGCTGCGCAATCAAAGCCGTTTTGCCGTTTTCTTCGTCGACCTCGACCGCTTCAAGAACATCAACGACACGTTTGGCCACGATGCGGGCGACCGGGTACTCAAAGAAATCGCAAGACGCTTGTCCGGTGCGCTGCGCAAGTGCGATACCGTCGCGCGCATGGGCGGTGACGAGTTCTACGTGCTGATCGAAGACCTGCCGGAAGAACGCTATGTCGGTGAAGTCGCCCAGAAGCTGCTGCTGGAAGCATCCCGGCCTTTCTTCGTCGATCACCAGGAGTGCCAGCTCACTGCCAGCATCGGCATCGTGGTTTGTCCGGACGATGGCGTCGATGCACAAACCCTGCTGAAAAACGCCGACATTGCGATGTATCGTGCCAAGAACCTTGGCAAGAACGCCTTCCAGTTTTATGCTGACAGCAAGGACACCCATTCTGCCGAACGGATGGGCCTGGAAGCGCGCCTGCGCCGAGCAATCGCACAGAACGAATTTGTCCTGCATTACCAGCCGAAAGTCGATCTCCAGACCGGCGCCATCACCGGCCTGGAAGCGCTGGTACGCTGGCAGCATCCGGAACAGGGATTGCTGGCGCCGATCCATTTCATCGGCATGGCCGAAGAAACCAGCCTGATCGTACCGCTCGGGCGGCAGATCCTCGAAATCGCGTTCCGCGACGCGTTGCAATTGCAGGCGCGGTTCGCGCAACCGCTGCGCATCGCCGTGAATCTGTCGGCCCGTCAGCTCGACGATGTCCATTTCATGGATGACATCAAGCGTTTGATGGCCGCGCCGCGGCCGCAGCCGATGCTGCTCGACCTGGAAATCACCGAAAGCATGGTGATGCCGGATCCGGAACAGGCGGTACGAATCATGACGGAACTGCAAAGCATGGGCATCCGCCTGGTGATCGACGATTTCGGCACCGGGTACTCGTCGCTGGCTTACCTGAAGCGTTTTCCGGTGCACAGCCTGAAGATCGATCGCTCGTTCGTGCAGGACATACCGGACGATCCGAACGATACGGCGATCACCCAGGCCGTCATCGCCATGGGCCACTCACTGGGCCTGCGGGTGATTGCCGAAGGCGTCGAAAACGAGCAGCAGATGAATGCATTGAAGGCATTCGGTTGCGACGAATTCCAGGGCTACTATTTTTCCCGGCCGATCGGCCTCGAAGCGTTGTGCGAACTGCTACAACGCCAGATGCAAACGCCAGCGCCGCCTGAGCACGCTGCGCGCATGACGTCCGACACATCCCTTTGACGTAAAAAAACCCGGTTGTCATTGCCGGGTTTTTTTGTGTTGCAAATCGGCGTACATCGCTGCTGCCGAAGCACCGGACCGATCGGCCCGGCCTTACGCTGAACTTACTGCGGTTGTGCCGTAGCGCCGGGTGTGCCGTCATCCGCGGCAGCCGCCTTCATCGACAGCTTCAAGCGGCCGCGATCATCGGTTTCCAGGACCTTGACCCGCACTGCCTGGCCTTCCTTCAGATAATCGGCGACGGCGTTGACGCGCTCGTTGGCGATCTGGCTGATGTGCAGCAGTCCATCCTTGCCTGGCATGACCTGCACGATCGCACCGAAGTCCAGCAGCTTCAGGACCACACCGTCGTAGACCTTGCCGACTTCGACCGACGCCGTCAATTCCTCGATGCGGCGCTTGGCTTCCTGACCGGCGGCGGCATCGACCGATGCGATCGTGACCAGACCTTCGTCGCTGATGTCGATCTGGGTACCGGTTTCTTCGGTCAACGCACGGATGACCGCGCCACCCTTGCCGATCACGTCACGGATCTTTTCCGGATTGATCTTGATGGTGATGAGGCGCGGTGCGAAATCCGACAGCTCGGTTTTACCGTGCGGTACGGCTTCCTGCATCTTGGCCAGGATATGCATGCGGCCCTCTTTGGCCTGCGCCAACGCCACCTGCATGATTTCCTTGGTGATGCCCTGGATCTTGATGTCCATCTGCAGCGCGGTGATGCCATTGGCAGTGCCGGCCACCTTGAAGTCCATGTCGCCCAGGTGATCTTCATCGCCCAGGATATCGGTCAGGACCGCAAACTTGCCGCCTTCCTTGATCAGGCCCATGGCAATACCGGCCACATGCGCCTGCATCGGCACGCCGGCATCCATCAGCGCCAGGCAACCGCCGCAGACCGACGCCATCGAGGACGAACCGTTCGACTCGGTGATTTCCGATACCAGACGTACCGAGTAGCTGAACTCTTCCGGTGGCGGCAGCGCTGCCAGCAGCGCGCGCTTGGCCAGACGGCCGTGGCCGATTTCACGCCGCTTCGGCGTACCGACGCGGCCGGTCTCGCCGGTGGCGAACGGAGGCATATTGTAATGAAGCATGAAGCGATCGCTGTACTCACCCATCAGGGCGTCGATCTTCTGTTCGTCGCGCGCGGTGCCGAGCGTTGCAATGACCAGCGCCTGGGTTTCACCACGGGTGAACAGCGCCGATCCGTGCGTGCGTGGCAAAACGCCGGTGCGAATCGAAATTGGTCGCACCGTACGGGTATCGCGACCATCGATGCGCGGCTCGCCATCCAGGATCTGCGAGCGCACGATCTTGGCTTCGATGTCGAACATGATGGTGTTGACGTCGGCGCCATTCGGCGCGCTGGTGCCCTGCGCTTCGGCGTCGGCTGCCAGGGCTGCCATCACGCTGGCGGTGGCATCCTTCAACTTGGCGGTACGGGCTTGCTTGTCCTTGATCTGATAAGCGTCGCGCAGCTTGGCTTCGGCAACGGCGCCGACGCGTGCGATCAGCGCTTCGTTCTTCGGTGCCGGTTTCCATTCGACTTCAGGCTTGCCGCCGTCACGCACCAAGTCATGAATCGCGTTGATGACGGCTTTCATCTGGTCATGACCGAACACGACGGCGCCCAGCATCACCTCTTCCGACAATTGCTTGGCTTCCGATTCGACCATCAGCACGGCCGCTTCGGTACCGGCGACCACCAGGTCGAGGTGCGATTGCGCCAGTTGGGTGGTGGTTGGATTGAGCACGTACTGACCATCGATATAACCGACGCGGGCAGCGCCGACCGGGCCGCTGAACGGAATGCCCGACACCGACAGGGCAGCCGAGGCGCCGATCATGGCAGCGATATCCGGATCGATTTCAGGATTGACCGACAGCACGTGAATGATGATCTGGACTTCGTTCAGGTAGCCTTCCGGGAACAGCGGACGCATCGGACGATCGATCAGGCGCGAGGTCAGCGTTTCCTTTTCTGAAGGACGACCTTCGCGTTTGAAAAAGCCGCCGGGAATCCGGCCGGCAGCATAAGTCTTTTCGACATAATCAACCGTCAGCGGGAAGAAATCCTGGCCGGGCTTGGCATCCTTGCGTGCCACAACGGTTGCCAGAACGACGGTATCTTCGATCGATACCATCACGGCGCCCGAGGCCTGACGAGCGATCTCGCCGGTTTCGAGGGTGACCTGATGCTGGCCGTACTGGAAGGTCTTGGTTACTTTATTAAACACGGTAAATCCTTTCTGTTTTTTGCCGACAGATTTTCAGGCGCTGTCGTCCACCTCACCACCGACGGCCGGCCGAAAGCGGCGGACCGTCTTGCTACCAAATAAACCATCTACTGCAAACGATGTAGTGCAAACGACGTAATGCAGATGATGTAATGCAAACGACGCGGTTCCCAAAGCAAAATGCCCGCGTCAGCAAGCCGACGCGGGCATTTCAATTGCAGGAACGAACACCGATTTGCGACAAAATTACTTGCGCAAGCCCAGTTTTTCGATCAGTGAACGATAACGGGTAGCGTCCTTGCCCTTCAGGTACGACAACAGGCTCTTGCGGCGATTGACCATCATGATCAAACCGCGGCGCGAATGGTGATCCTTCGCGTGCGCCTTGAAGTGGCCGTTGAGTTCGTTGATGCGGGCGGTCAGCAGTGCGACTTGCACTTCCGGCGAACCTGTATCGTTTTGACCGCGCGCATTATCTGCGATGATGGCGGCCTTGTTGTCTTTTTCCATTGCCATAATGAGTCTACCTTTCACATGCGGCATATCGAGTCAAACGACGTCTGGCGGCAAACCGAGACCACCCAACATACCGTGCATTACGATTGATGACCGACGGAGAATTACCGCCGGCTTGAAAACCTGGTTTCATAACCAGGGGAGCATTATAGCGGAGAATCATCGAGATTCAAACAGTTACGCGCTTTGTTCGGGGAGATTCGCATTGACACATGCATCTGCAACCAATCCGGCGCCCAGGCTGTGGCGTACGCTCCGGCTAGGCCTGGCCAGTCTGGCGCTGAGCGCTTGCGCCGGCATCTACGCACCACCCCTTCCCGCCGGCACCCCCGAAGCCGAGGTTGTGGCCCGCCTCGGCGCGCCGACTCATGTGTATCCCGCGACCGAGCGCCAGTCCAGGGTACTGGAATACATGACCGGGCCGTTCGGCCAGGTGACGTT
>JAYUWF010000470.1:0-8194 GCA_043753685.1 Herminiimonas sp. | reverse complement strand
TCTTGTGCGCCGCCTTGATCAGGGCTTCCTGCAGGCCGGACTCGCGCAGGCAGCGCATGCAGTCCGGCATCGCGCCCTGCCCTGGAAACACCAGCCGGTCAGCGTTCTCGATGGCCGCGACTTCGCCGGAAATCTGCACGTCGGCGTCGGGTGCGACATGGCGCAGTGCTTGCGCCACCGAGCGCAGGTTGCCCATGCCGTAATCCACCACCACGATCTTGTTGGTCTTCATGAAATAGACTACAGGCTGCCCTTGGTCGAGGGAATGGTGCCGGCGGAGCGGGCGTCGAGCTCGACGGCCATGCGCAGGGCGCGGCCGAAGGCCTTGAACACCGTTTCGCACTGATGGTGCGCATTCACGCCGCGCAGATTGTCGATATGAACGCTGACCAGCGCGTGATTGACGAAGCCCTGGAAAAACTCATGCGCCAGGTCGACATCGAAGCCGCCGATCATCGAGCGCGTGAACGGCACGTGGTATTCCAGTCCGGGGCGCCCGGAAAAATCGATCACCACCCGCGACAGCGCTTCATCCAGCGGCACGTACGCGTGTCCGTAACGGCGGATCCCTTTCTTGTCGCCGATTGCCTTGGCGAACGCCTGGCCGAGCGTGATGCCGACATCCTCGACCGTGTGATGCGCATCGATGTGCAGGTCACCCTTGGCTTCGATCTGCAGGTCGATCAGGCCATGACGGGCGATCTGGTCCAGCATGTGGTCCAGAAACGGCACGCCGGTATCGAGCTTCTGGGCGCCGGTGCCGTCGAGATTGACGGCGACGCGGATCTGCGTCTCGCCGGTGTTGCGGATGACTTCTGCGGTGCGTGCGGTGGACATGGTGGATCGGCTAATCAAGGACTGCGGTGGAAGTTCGAAGCCCGGTCACGACAGTATCGCAGCGAGCGCTGCCAGCAAAAGGTCGTTTTCCTGGGGCATGCTGACGGTGATACGCAAACAGTCTTGCAGCAATGCATGCATTTTACCCACATTTTTAATCAGGATTTTGCGATCCAGCAGATTTGCAAAAACGTCATTTGCGTTTTTTCCATGTCCTGCTCCCGCGCCTTGTACCCGCACCAGGATGAAATTCGCATCCGACGGGAACACCGTAAGGCCTGGCAAGGCCGACAGTGCAGTGGCCAGACGCGTGCGTTCGGCCCGCAACAGCGCTGCCTGGTGGTCCAGGATATCGCAATGCTCGAGCACGAATTCGGCTGCGGCCTGGGTCAGCACGTTGATGTTGTAGGGTGGGCGCACCTTGTCGAATTGCGTCATCAAGGCGGCGCCACCGCTCATGTAACCGAGGCGGATGCCAGCCAGTCCGAGCTTGGAGACGGTGCGCATGACGATCAGGTTGCCGAACTCCGCCAGGCGCGGCATGAAGGTCGCCTGGGCGAACGGCTGATAGGCTTCATCGACGATCACCACGCCGCTGTCGCCGACGGCGCGGATGATCCGGACCATGGCGTCGGCGTCGAACAGCGCGCCGGTCGGATTGTTCGGATAGGCCAGATAGGTGATCGCCGGTCGGTGCAGTTCGATCGCCGCCAGCATGGCCGGCAGGTCGAGCGAAAAATCCGCCGCCAGCGGCACGCCGATGAATTCCAGTCCGGCCAGCTGGGCCGACACTGCATACATCACGAAGCCGGGCAGCGGCGCCAGCACCTTGGCACCCGGTTGCGCGCAGGCGACCGAGACCATCGCGATCAATTCATCCGAGCCGTTGCCCAGCACCACATCGAAACCGGCCGGCACGCCCAGATGGCGGCGGATCGACGCTTTCAGCGTGGTGTAGGACGGCACCGGATAACGGTTCATGGCGACATCGGCCAGGCGCTGCGACAGCGCTGCGCGCAGGTGATCCGGCAGCGTGTACGGATTTTCCATGGCATCGAGCTTCAGGAAGCCCGTCGAATCCGGCACGTGATAGACCGACATCGCGCGGATGTCGGGGCGAATGATGGTGTCGATCAGGGACATGTCAGATCCGGTTGGTCAAGCATGGTCGTGGCGGCGTCGGCGGCATCGGCGGTGGCAGTGATCTCGGTAGCGGCAGCGGCAAGGCGGCGGGCGATCAGCTCGCAATAATCGGCATTCAGTTCAAATCCGACATGGTCGCGCCCGGTGCGCAGCGCCGCTACCGCACTGGTGCCGCTGCCCATGAAGGGGTCGAAGACGACGCCGCCCGGCGGGCAGGACGCCTTGATCATGCGTTCGACGATTTCCAGCGGCTTCTGGGTCGGATGGTCGGCCCGTTCGCGGTGTTCGCGGTGCAAACGCGAGACGCTCCAGACATCCTTCGGGTTGTAGCCGATTTCCAGCCACTTGGCGCCGACAAAAATCGAGCGCGAACGGGCCTTCTTGGTCACGGCGTCGTACGGCACGCGAATCGCATCGAGGTCGAAATAATAATTCTTTGCCGCGGCAAAAAAGCCGATCGTGTCGTGCACCGAAGAATAGCGCCGCGTACTGCCGCCCATCGACGGCACCCGGCGGTCCCAGATGATTTCATTGATCATGGTCAGGCGCTGCTTCAACATCACGAAGATCTCGGGCGAATTGCGCCACGTGAGAAAAATATACAGGCTGCCGGTCGGCTTCAGTTTCGGCAGAACCGCATCGACCCACGCCGTCATCCACACCAGATATTCGGCGGTATCGAGCTTGTCGGAATCGTTGCCGTAATCCTTGCCGAGGCCATACGGCGGGTCGGCCAGGATCAGGTCGATCGACGCATCCGGAATCTGCCCGACGCCCGTCAGGACATCGCCGCAAAATACCCGGTTGCGCCACTGACTCATGCCAGCACCTTCATGCCAGCACCTTCATGCAAGGATCTTCATGAGCCGCTCACTTGAAACGGAACTCGGCCGAGCGCGCGTGCGCCTGCAGGCCTTCGCCATACGCCAGTTCGGCAGCAATGCGGCCCAGCGTGACAGCCCCGGCCTGGCTGACCTGAATGATGCTGGAGCGCTTCTGGAAATCATAGACACCCAGCGGCGACGAAAAGCGCGCGGTGCGCGAGGTCGGCAGCACGTGGTTCGGTCCGGCGCAATAGTCGCCCAGCGCTTCGGACGAAAAGCGTCCCAAAAACATGGCGCCGGCGTGGCGGATCAGATCGGCCCACTGTTGCGGATGTTCGGTCGAGATTTCCAGATGTTCGGCGGCGATCAGATTGGCGATGTCGCACGCTTGCTGCATGTCGCGCACCAGCACCATCGCGCCGCGGTTGGTCAGCGAGGTACGGATTGTTTCCTGGCGCGGCATGGTCGGCAACAGGCGTTCGATGCTGGCTTCGACCCGCGCCAGATAGGCGGCGTCCGGGCAGACCAGGATCGATTGCGCCAGTTCGTCATGTTCGGCCTGCGAAAACAGGTCCATCGCGATCCAGTCCGGATCGGTCGAGCCGTCGCACAGGACCAGGATTTCGGACGGGCCGGCGATCATGTCGATGCCGACCGTGCCGAACACCCGGCGCTTGGCCGCGGCGACATACGCATTGCCCGGACCGACGATCTTGTCGACCGCGCCAATGGTGGCGGTGCCGTAGGCCAGCGCACCGACGGCCTGTGCGCCGCCGATGGTGAAAACCCGGTCGACGCCGGCAATCGCGGCGGCAGCCAGGACCAGCGCATTCTTCACGCCGCCCGGTGTCGGCACCACCATGATGACTTCGGCCACGCCGGCCACCTTGGCCGGAATTGCATTCATCAGCACCGACGAGGGATAGGCAGCCTTGCCGCCGGGGACATAGATGCCGACGCGGTCGAGTGGCGTGACCTTCTGGCCGAGGACCGTACCGTCGGCTTCGGTATAGGTAAAGCCGTCGGCGCCGCATTCGCGCTTTTGCCGCTCGTGGAACGCGCGCACCCGGTCGGCAGCAGCCTGTAAAGCCGCGCGGCGGGCCGGCGCCAGCGAATGCAATGCCGCCTGCAGGTCCGACTGCGGGATTTCCAGGCTCGCCATGTCGGTGGCACTGACCTGGTCGAAGCGGGCGGTGTATTCCAGCACGGCGGCGTCACCGCGCGCCTTGACGTCGGCCAGGATGTCCGCGGCGGCGCGGTCGATGGCATCGTCGGTGCCGGCATCGAATGCCAGCACGGCGCTCAACTGGCGCTGGAAATCCGCGTCGGCGGCGTTGAGCTTGCGAATCTGGATCGACATGTTTGCGTCCTAGGCGGTTGCGCGGGCAGCCTGCTCGATGGCGTCGAGAATTGGCTGCAAGCGGTTACGTTTCATTTTCAGGGCTGCCTGGTTGACGACCAGGCGCGCCGAGATCTCCATGATGTGTTCGACTTCGACGAGGTTGTTGGCGCGCAGCGTGCTGCCGGTGCTGACCATGTCGACGATCGCATCCGACAGGCCCACCAGCGGCCCCAGCTCCATCGAGCCATACAACTTGATCAGGTCGACGTGCACGCCCTTGGCGGCAAAATGGTTGCGCGCGGTGTTCAGATACTTTGTCGCGACCCGCAACCGCGCACCATGCCGCACCGCGCTGGCGTAGTCGAAACCGGCCGACACGGCGACCGACATCCGGCAGCGGGCGATGTTCAGGTCGATCGGCTGATACAACCCTTCGCCGCCGTGTTCCAGGAGGATGTCCTTGCCTGCCACGCCGAGGTCGGCCGCGCCGTACTGCACGTACGTCGGCACATCCGATGCGCGCACGATGATGACCCGGACCTGCGGATCGTTGGTGCTCAGGATCAGCTTGCGCGAGGTTTCAGGATCTTCGGTGATCTCGATGCCGGCGGCGCGCAACAGCGGCAGCGTCTCTTCGAAAATGCGACCTTTCGACAGCGCCAGCGTCAATTGCTGCGCGCTCGATGGCAAGAATGGATTCGATTGCGGCGACATTGCTGCATTCATGTTATTTGACCCGCACGATATCGGCGCCAACGGCCGAGAGTTTGACTTCCATCCGGTCATAGCCCCGGTCGAGGTGATAAATGCGGTCGATCAGTGTCTGGCCTTGCGCGGCGAGCGCGGCAATCACCAGCGACGCCGATGCGCGCAGATCGGTCGCCATGACCGGTGCGCCGACCAGGCGTTCGACACCGGTCACGCTGGCCGTGTGGCCGTCGATGGTGATGGCGGCACCCAGCCGGTTCATTTCCTGGACATGCATGAAGCGGTTTTCGAAGATCGTTTCCGTGACCCGGCTGCTGCCCTCGGCGATGCAATTCATGGCCATGAACTGGGCCTGCATGTCGGTCGGAAAACCCGGATATTCGGTGGTGCGAAAATTGACGGCCTTCGGACGGGCCGCCATCTGCACCCGGATCCAGTCTGCTCCGCTGGTCAACACCACGCCGGCTTCGCGCAGCTTGTCGAGCGCCACATCGAGGATGTCCGTGCGCACGTTCTTCAGCGTGACGTCGCCACCGGCTGCCGCTACCGCGCACAGAAAGGTCGCTGTCTCGATACGGTCGGCAATCACGGCGTGCGCGGCGCCATGCAATTCGGCCACGCCTTGAATCACCAGGCGGTCGGTGCCGATGCCATTGATCTTCGCGCCCATCGCCACGAGCAGGTTGGCCAGGTCGCCGACCTCCGGTTCCCGCGCGGCGTTTTCCAGGATCGTTTCGCCCTCGGCCAGGGTCGCTGCCATCAGCAGGTTCTCGGTACCGGTCACCGTGATCATGTCGGTAACGACCCGGGTGCCCTTCAACTTCTTGGCCCTGGCGTGAATGTAACCGGCTTCGATGGTGATGTCGGCGCCCATCGCCTGCAGGCCCTTGATGTGCTGGTCGACCGGGCGCGAGCCGATGGCGCAACCGCCCGGCAGCGACACCCTGGCTTCGCCGAAGCGCGCCAGCAGCGGACCCAGCACCAGGATCGAGGCGCGCATGGTCTTGACCATTTCATACGGGGCTTCGAGGCGGTCGATGGACTTGCCGCTCAAGGTGACGCGCTCGCCGTCCTGCTCGCTGGTTTGCTCGATTCGCAGTCCCATCTGGCGCAGCAGTTTCAACATGGTCGAGACATCCTGCAGCCGCGGCACGTTCGACAACTGCACCGTCGACGACGTCAGCAAGCCGGCGCACAGGATCGGCAAGGCGGCGTTCTTGGCGCCGGAAATGGCAATCTCGCCTGCCAGGCGCTTGCCGCCCGTAATCAGTAACTTGTCCATGTTATTGCTGGAATTCTTCCGGAGTCAGGGTTTTCATCGACAGCGCGTGGATCTCTTCCCGCATGCGGTCGCCCAGTGCTGCGTAGACCAGTTGATGGCGCGCGATCGGGCGCTTGCCGGCGAAGGCCGACGACACGATCACGGCGGTGAAATGCTGACCGTCGCCGGTGACTTCCAGGTGGCTGCAGTCGAGCCCGGCGGCGATGTAATTCTTGACCAGTTCAGGTGTGGGGAACATGATTTTGGCTCTAAAAAATCGGTGAAGGAAAACCCATGACGTGCGGCGCACCAACAGGCCAATGCCTGTCGATCGGTACGCCTGGCTGTACCATCAATGTCGCAGCTTGTAGCCGCTCTTTAACAACTGGATCGCAATCAGCGACAGCACCGCGAAAAACAGCGCGACGATGCTGAAGCTGAGCAGCGGATTGACATCCGACTGGCCGAAGAAACCATAGCGGAAACCGTCGATCATGTAAAAGAACGGATTGGCATGGGAGACGGCTTGCCAGAATGGCGGCAACGAGTGGATCGAATAGAACACGCCCGACAGAAAGGTCGCCGGCATGATCAGGAAATTCTGGAAGGCCGCCAGCTGATCGAATTTTTCCGCCCAGATCCCGGCGATCAAGCCCATGGTACCGAGCATGGCAGCGCCCAGCAATGCAAAAATCGCAATCCACCAGGGCGCGACGAATGACAGATGCGCGAACCAGGCCGTGATGACGAAGACGCCGGCGCCCACTGCCAGGCCGCGCACGACGGCTGCCAGCACGTAGGCGCTGAAGATTTCCCAGTGCGACAGCGGCGGCAGCATGATGAACACCAGGTTGCCTGTGATTTTGGACTGGATCAGGGACGACGAAGAATTGGCGAAGGCATTCTGCAACACGCTCATCATCACCAGGCCAGGGATCAGGAATGCCGTGTATTTCACGCCCGGATAGACCTGTACGTGCGACTCCAGCACATGGCCGAAGATCAGCAGGTACAGCATGGCGGTGACGATCGGCGCCGTCAGCGTTTGCGTGGCGACCTTCCAGAAGCGCAGGATTTCCTTGTAAAACAGGGTTTGAAAACCGATCATTTTTCACCTTCCATAATCTCCAGGAAGACATCTTCCAGATCGGCCTGCTGCAATTGCATGTCGTCGATCACCACGCCTGCCAAGCGCAACTGCGCCAGGATCGGTTCGACATCGCCATATTCGCCCACGCGCAAGGTGAACTTGTTGCCGGACACCAGTTCTTCCGGATGCGTCACCAGCGGCACCAGGCTTTCCGGCAAACGGCCGCTGGACAATTCCACCACCAGTTGCGAACCGGAGATCCGTTTGATCAGGGCGGCGGTCGAATCCAGCGCCACGACCTGCCCCGCCTTGAGCATCGCGACCCGGGTGCACAAAGCCTGTGCTTCTTCGAGGTAGTGTGTGGTCAGAACCACGGTATGCCCTTCGCGATTCAGGCGGGCGACGAACTTCCACAGGGTCTGACGCAATTCGACGTCGACACCGGCGGTCGGCTCATCGAGCACGATCACCGGCGGCTTGTGCACCAGCGCCTGCGCCACCAGCACCCGGCGCTTCATGCCACCCGAGAGCGAACGCATGTTGGCGTCGGCCTTGCCGGTCAGATCCAGGTGGTGCATGACTTCATCGATCCAGGCATCGTTCTTTTTCAGGCCGAAGTAGCCGGACTGCATGCGCAGGGTTTCGCGCACGGTGAAGAAGGGGTCGAAGACCAGTTCCTGGGGCACGACGCCGAGCTTCTGGCGCGCTGCCCGATAATCGGTCACGACATCATGGCCGTGAATCGTGACGTTGCCGGAGTCGGCCCGGTTAAGGCCAGCGATGATCGAAATCAGGGTGGTCTTGCCGGCGCCGTTCGGGCCCAGCAAGCCAAAGAACTCGCCTTCTTCAATCGTCAGCGACACGCCGCCCAGCGCACGCAGCGCCTTGTAGTTTTTTACGACATTGGAAATCTGAATGGCAGCCATGGTGGCGCGGCGTTTTCTTCAAGTGTGGCGGTGAACGGTCCGGCGCCTGCCATGCATGCGGGC
>JAYUWF010000469.1:0-2672 GCA_043753685.1 Herminiimonas sp. | reverse complement strand
TGCAACGTTACGGCCGCGCCGAACAATCCCAGCAGCAGTTTTTTGACCGGTGCCGGCAGCGGCGCGTCAGCCAGTTGGCTCTGCGCATACCAAACGTGCCTGCCCTGTCCTGCCGGTGTCAAACGGCGCGCCAGCCTGACCCAATACGGCGTGACCTGCAGCTTGAAGTGGGTAAAACCGTGGGAAAACGATGGCAATGGCTGGCAAGACGCTATGCTGCCGAAAGGCGCGACGATGCGAGCGACCAATTGCGCAAACTGTGCCGGGTCTGGCAACTGCTCCGGATTCACCACGGTTTGCCCATCCACTTCCGGCAACGATAGCAGGCCGCCCCAGATTCCATTGTCCGGACGCAGTTGCAACAGCACCTGATCGTTATCGGTAATGATCAGCATCGAGCTCTGCTTGTGCGGTACCGGCGGCTTCGGTTTGCGCATCGGCAATAACGCAACTCGATCGCTGGCATATGCCACGCAGCGTGGTTTGAGAGGGCATCTGCCGCAGGCCGGCTTACTGCGCGTGCATAACGTCGCTCCTAAATCCATCAAACCCTGGGTGTAAGCCTCGATGCAACTGTGCGGCAGCAAGGCTTGCGCGCGTAGCCAGAGCGCGTCTTGCACCGGTTTGGCGCTGGAGTAACCTTCGATCCCGAAGGCGCGCATCAGCACGCGCTTGACGTTGGCGTCCAGGATGGCGACCCGCACACCTTGCGAGAATGCGGCAATGGCGGCGGCGGTAGAGCGGCCGATGCCGGGCAATTCGGCCAGCAGAGCGGGGTCGGCCGGGAACACGCCACCATACTGCGCCACCACGCGCTGCGCGCAGCAGTGTAAATTGCGTGCGCGCGAATAATAGCCGAGGCCACTCCAGTGCGACATCACGGCTTCTACAGGCGCGGCAGCAAGGGAAAATAGGTCGGGAAAACGTACCAGGAAGCGGTTGTAATAGGGGATCACTGCAGCGACTTGAGTCTGCTGCAACATAATTTCCGAGAGCCAGATGCGGTAGGCGTCGCGCGTGTTTTGCCACGGCAGCAGATGGCGGCCGTGTTCTTTTTGCCATGCGATGACGCAGGCGGAAAAGCTCAGATCGAAGAAATCATCGATCTGCTGTCTGTCAGCATCAGCATTGGCGCCGGTGTCGGCTTTCGCGTATTTGTACAACTAAGCAGCCTGCAGCAGCGGTGTGGCGCCAGTTGCCAAGGCTGCCATCAGTGCGTGTTGCAATTGCAGCATAGTGTCTTTATGGTCTTGCAAATCAGTCTGAAGTGTCTCAATGGCCTGGATTTTTTCTTCCAGGCTATCGGTCGCCAGGTGAATGCGCTGCATCGATTGCAGGCGCCGTTTCAACTGACCCTTGTGCTCGCGGATCTGGGCTTCGAGCGGCGCCATGATGACTTTTAGCCAGGCCTCAACGTCGCGGTTGGCCTGCAAAAAGCTGTGCTTGACGCGCGAGACGATCGAGTCGAAGAATTTCTGCATCAGCACTACCTGTGGTGTGGTCATGATGGCGGCGGCGCCGAACTGCTTTTGATACACGGTCTCAATCAGCTCGATTTCATTGCAGTATTTTTGCAGCGAGAACGGCATCGGCATCGATACCGCCAGGCCGTGTTCGGTCGAAAATTTGCGGTACATGACCGTCATCATTTCGGTAATTTCTTCAGTCTTTTGCCCGGATAGCGCCAGATGGTGTTTGGCTCGGTCAAAAAACACGCGCACGGCCTGGCGCAAACCGATAGAAAAATTACTTTGTTGCATCGCATCGCGCGCGTTCAGGATGTCTTCCTTGAGGATTTCCATGCCGAGGTTAGTGAACATTTCCATTGACAGACGCGTGAAAACCGCACGCGTACCCTGTAATTTCAGCAAGCTTTCATCGAATTCCTTTTTCTCGACGTCGATGCGCTGCATCATGTGTTCAATAACCTTGCGATTCTTGCCGCGCAAATTTTTCAGTTCCATCAGTTGCTCCGTGACATTGCGCGCGCGCGTCGACAATACCGTCAGGTGCTCCGCAGTCATCGACTCGATGTCAGCCGTCAACTGGGCTCGGATAATTTCTTTTTTAGCCGGAATCAGCGCATTCGCCAACGCATCCTCCAGCGCCGGTAAACGGCTTCTGGCCAGCAATTGCGGGTCGCGGTTGATCTTACCGACCAGCCCTTTTTGTGCCGACACTGGAAACACCTGCTTATCCGACAATGCCAGCATTTGTGTAACGCTCTCAATCTGCCGCTCGATTTGCCGTTCCACCTCTTCCGGACTGCGTAGTTCATCCCACATGCTGTCGATCTTGTTGAGCACCACCAGGCGCCCGGCGCCGGCGCCGATGTGGCTGCGCCACACTTCGATGTCGCTCTTGGTCACGCCGGTTTCGGCGGCCAGGATGAACAGCACCGCGTGGGCGTTTGGAATCAGGTTCAGCGTCAGTTCCGGCTCGGTACCGATGGCGTTCAGGCCCGGTGTATCGACAATGACCAGGCCTTGTTTCAGCAGTGGATGCGGGAAATTGATGATCGCGTGGCGCCACATTGAAATTTCGACGGTGCCGTCGGCATCGACCGTGGCGGCGATATCCTGGTCGGTCTCGTCGTACAGGCCAAAGCTTTTTGCCTCAAGCACACTGGCGCGCCGCGTGAGGCTCACTTGCTGGAAGGTGTCGTGCATCTG
>JAYUWF010000468.1:0-8208 GCA_043753685.1 Herminiimonas sp. | reverse complement strand
ATAAACCTTGGGCGTGCATGATGCTCTCCAAAATCGCGTGGTGGCCGGCCGACAACTATAGTGCAGTGCACACAGGAGATCAATTAAAATAATTGGGGTCAGAGTCGAATTAAATCACCCGAATTTCTAATAAATTTTAAATAGGGACAGAGTGAATCGACGTGAGTTCCTGGACTGCCTGCCGATCCAATCCGCCATGCGACGCGGGCTCTGGTTCGGTTACCTGTTCAGACCGGCACGGCGGTCTTGGCCAACTGATCCAGTACGACTTTTTCGGGCGGATTGGTTCGAGGTGGTCGTCCGCGCCGACCGGGCCGCACCCGCTGATGCGCTTGCTTTTCCAGCGCCGCCTTGAATTTCTCCGACCCGATCGCCCAACCCTTCAGCGTGGCATCCGTGAGCGCCTTGGCTTCGGTGGCTGGAATCGTTTCCTCGATCAGGTGCCGATACGCCGCTTCCCGGGCAAACGGCGTATTTCCGAGTGCCCAGAACAAGGCATGCTCGGCAATCAAGGGATCGGGCCGGCTGCCGACGTGGTGGTGATAGCTTGACCAGCGATAGTCTTCCGGCTGCACGGCCAGACCGGCACGCACCGGATTGAGTTCGATATAGCGGGCGCATACCAGGAAATAGCGCTCCGAATCGACCACCGCTGCTTTGTACCGTCCCTGCCACAGGGTCCCGACCCGCGCATATTTGTTGTTAAAGTAAGGAACGTAGAAGCGCCCGATCCACTGCATCATGCGCGCCATGCCGGTCTGATCCGCTGGCGAGGCCAGCAGGTGGATGTGGTTCGGCATCAGGACATAGGCGTGAATGGCGACCTTGAACTGCCGGGCCGATTCCTTGAGGTACTTCAGGAATACCAGGTAATCGTCGTCGTCGCGAAACACGGCTTGCTGACCGGCGCCGCGCTGGATGACGTGGTGCGGCTGGTGCGGGACTATCAGGCGAGGCAGGCGGGCCATGGTCGAACGGCAGAAGGAAAGCCGCATTGTAGCGCGCCGAATTGACTCTGACCCCAATTAAAGCAGGCGGTCGACCGTTGCATGGAGTTGTCAGCGTTGGCCCAAACCGTTAGAGCTTTCCTTTGCCCCAGGTAGGATCGACCTGGCGCCGATGTTCGATCGCCTTGACCACCAGCACCCGCAGTTCGTCCAGCGGTACGACTTCGGAATAATTGATCTTTGCCGGCGGCAGCGATACATCCCAGTCGCCGTAGATCAGCCCGATCGGATGCCGATTGACCGTCAACGGCAACACCATGAAACTCTGGGCCGTCGGCAGGGCATCGCGCCACCAGCGGGGCAGCTTGGTGACGAAATTTGGATCCTGGGCATTTTCGATAAAAATCATTTTGTCGTTTGCCAGCGAGGCATGGAACACATCCGGCTGATACGCATCGCCAAAAGCAAGTTTGGAGGCCAATTCCTGTATGCCGTCGCCAAACACCAGGCGCGCCACGTAGCGTTCCTGATCGGAATTGCGCAGGAAGGCAACCGTGCGGCTGAATCCGAGCCCCTTGAAGACCGTCTCCAGCGCCATTGTCAGCAACTGGCTGGTGCTGGCCGTACTGGCCGCGCCACGCATGTCGGCCACGCCGCGCGCCAGGATCTGCGCCGCGTCGGCCGGTTTGCCGCTTGGCCCGGCAGACGCTGCCTTGCCTGCGGGCGCCGTTGCGCTGCGATTGCGCTGCAAGCCGGAATCGGTCTCGGCGATCTGGCGTGCCGCCTCGACCGCTCCCGCCAACTGCGCCGGGTCGAGTCCCAGCATCGATGCATAGTCACCGGCCAGTTGCGCGATGTTCGAATGCGAGGTAGCACCGGACGACGCTTCGCTGCAAATCGCATCCGCGCAGCGCGTCGACAGCGTCGAAACGGCAGCCAGCCAGTCGGCATGGCCAAGCGGTTCATGCGCGGATTGCGGCGCGACGTCGTGCAAGGTGGCGACCAGCCCCGCCGGCAAGCCCCATTGCTGCGCCACCAAACGACCGACGGCGTCGAAACCGAGACCGAGCACGCTTTCGGCGGTCGCCGCTTCGGCGCCACCGCCACGCACCCCGGTCTGGATGGCCTGCCACATTTCGGGCAGGTAGAACGACACCATCATCCGTCCCAGCGAATGCAGCATCGAGCAGACCACCGCTTCTTCGGTGTCGTACATGGTCGCCGTCGACGCCACCTGCCGCGCAATATGACCGGCCAGCAGCGCCTTTTCCATTTCGCCACGGGCGCCGCCCGATTCGGGCGAGGCCACCGACAAACCGTCGATCAGCTTCAAGCCCAATGCCAGATGCCCGATGGAATCGGTACCGAGCACAATGACCGCTTTGGAGACCGTGTTGATGTCCTGGCCGAAGACCGAATACATCGCGCTGTTGGCAAGCCGCAAGACCCGTTGCGTCAGGGCCGGATCGGCCAGCACGGTTTTGGTCATGTTGAATTCACGGTCATTATCGCCGCGCATGGCGCCGACGATGGCGCCGATCACGCGGGAAAACCCCGGCAGGTCGCCGCGCTGGCGCACGCGCGACCACATGAGGTCGAGCGTTTTTTCAGGATTCGGCATTACGTTCTGGATCATGTTTGTGGTGTCGACTGTGGCTGGGCCGTTCGATGGCGGTCACCGGTGGCGGACTCTGCTGCTGGATGGCGAACCGCCGGTGACAAAATCAGCATGTGCAATGCACGTCAGGCGGTCAAGGTCGTTGCATCGCGTGTCGCCCGCAGTGTCTCGAGCGCCGCTTCCGGCAGCAACGGATGACCGGTCAGGTATCCCTGAATCAGGGCACATCCCTGCTTGGCCAGGAACGCGAACTGCTCTTCGTTTTCCACACCTTCGGCCACCGTCGTCAATTTCAAATGATCTGCCAGGCTCAGTACCACGTTGCAGATCGCAGCATCCTTGATCGAGGACGGCAAATCCTTGATGAAGGCGCGATCGATCTTCAGTGCCGCGATCGGAAAGCGCTTCAGGTACGCCAACGAGGAATAGCCGGTGCCGAAATCGTCGATTGCGATCCGCACGTTGCGGGCCGTGATCGAATGCAGCAAGGCTTCGGCGTGTTCGGGGTCCGACATCAGGATGCCCTCGGTGATCTCCAGCAGCAGCTGCTCGCCGCGCAAACCGGACAGGGCAATCGCGTCATCCATCAATTCCAGGAAGCGCTCGTTGCGAAACTGGCGCGGACTGACGTTGACCGAGACATACAGTTGGCGGCCTGCAGCTTCTTCGAACTTGCGTAACTGGACGCACGCCGCCTTCAAGACCCAGGCGCCCAGCAGATTGATCAAGCCATTGCTTTCGGCCATCGGTATGAACTGCATCGGTGACACCAGGCCGAGCACCGGATGGCGCCAGCGCATCAGGGCTTCGAAACCCATGATGCAGCGGGTCCGGGAATCGACGATCGGCTGATAGTGCAGCAGGAATTCGCCGTTGCGCACGGCCTCGAACATGGCCGCTTCCATCGACACGTCGTGTTCCGGCTGGGTGAATTTCTGGTGGCTGTAGACCACGCAGCGCGACTTGCCGGTTTCCTTGGCCCGATGCATGGCGGTATCGGCGTGGGCCAGCAACTTGACTTCGTTGTCGCCGTGTTCGGGATAGGTGGCAGCGCCGACCGAGGCGCCGACATACAGCGTATGTGGATCGATAACGAACGGCAGCTGGATCGACGAAATCATCCGCCGCGCGACGATCTGGATTTCGTCTTCAGTGATAGCTGCCGGCAGGATCGCCACGAATTCGTCCCCACCGATGCGCGCCAGGGTATCGATGTCGCGCAGGCCATCGCGCAAACGGATCGCCGTCATCTGCAACATGGTGTCGCCGATCGAATGGCCGAGCGCATCGTTGATTTTCTTGAAACCGTCGAGGTCCAGCACCAGCACCGAAAACCCGATGCCGGTGCGGCGCGCCTGCGCCAGCGCCATACGCAAGCGGTCCGCCAGCAGCGCCCGGTTCGGCAGGCTGGTCAGGGTATCGTGAGTGGTCATGTGCACCAGACGCTGCTCGGTGGCGTGCTCCACCGTGATGTCGCGCACCACCGCCAGCAGTTCGGTGGCTTTCTTGTCGTTGACGTAAGCGGCGAACTGAATCTCGACCCACACCACGGCTGCCTGGGTGTAGAGCCGCACGCGCACCCGGCTCGGATCGCGCGACTCGAAGGTCTGGGTCAACGCCACTTCGACCGAGAGACGATCTTCGACCGCGGTCTGCTCGGCCAGCAGCGTGCCGAGCAGGTCGTTGACCGGCGCAATCAGCTCGATGGCGCGCTGACTCAAATACAGGATCTCGCCCTTTTCGTTGAGCCGGAACACGGCATCGCCAACAGCCTCCATCAGGCTTTCGAATTGCGCTACCGCAGCGCCGTCGGGCGAATCGTTACGTCGGGAGAACATGATGGGCGAGAATCTTTATGCTGGTTCAGCTTACATGCGAAGGAGGAGCGCTCGAACATCGTCCGGGAATCACGCTGCTCAATCGAAAACGGCAATTCGCGGAGTGAATTGCAACAAACGCAATGTTGCAATGTAAAACTATCTAAAGGGAAATCTTAATCCAAGGGCTGTCAAAAATGTGAATTAATTGCCTCAAGCTAATTTTTCACCACAGTCTTTCACGCGAATTTCGCCACTGCTGCCGCATCTCGCACGCCACTTTTCACCGCCGTGTCATGCCAGACGCAAGGGCAAGGAACGCAAGCGCTGGCCGGTCAATTTGAAGACGGCGCTGGCAACCGCCGGCGCAATCGGCGGCACGCCGGGCTCGCCGATGCCTTGCGGCAGCAGCGTACTCTTGATGATGACGGTCTCGACCAGCGGCGCCTGCTCCATGCGCAGCACCGGATAGTCGCCATAGTTCTGCTGCACCACCTGGCCCTTGCTGATGGTGATTTCGCCCATCAGCGCGGCGCTCAGGCCGAAGGTGACAGCCGACTCCATCTGCTGGGCGATGATGTTCGGATTGACAGCGATACCACAATCGACGGCGCAAGTGACCTTGTGCACCCGGATCGCTCGTCCCTCGACCGACACTTCGGCAACCTGCGCCACGATGCTGCCGAACGACTGGTGCAACGCGACGCCATGGGCCCGGCCCGCGCCCGGTGTACCGGCAGCGGCCACGGCGGCATCGAGCACCGCCAGATGACGCGGATGGCGCGCCAGCAAGCCGCGCCGAAACGCCACGCCATCCTTGCCGGTGGCGTGCGCCAGTTCGTCAATAAAACTTTCCTTGAAAAAGGCGTTGTGCGAATGTCCGACCGAACGCCAGTAACCGAGCGGCACCGGGCTAGGCGCGATCAGGTGGGACACGCGCAGGTTCGCAATTTCATAAGGCAGGTCGAATTCCCCTTCAACCGTCGACTTGTCGGGGCCGGCGCCGGGAATGCCGAAGGTTCGCTGCAACACCTGCTGGGTGACCGATCCCGAAACCGAGCGATTGTCGTAGCCCACCACCTGGCCCGCCGCATCGATTGCGGCGGTAAAGCGCGCCAGTGCCGCAGGCCGGTAGACGTCGTGCGTCATGTCTTCCTCGCGGCTCCAGATCACCTGTACCGGCGCACCATCGGCCTGCATGGCGATGGCAACTGCCTGCCGTACCATGTCGACTTCGAGCCGCCGGCCGAAACCGCCGCCGAGGTACGTCACATGCAGGCTGACTTCGGCCGCATCGATGCCCGCCACCTTGGCCGCTGCCTGCACCGCCAGGCTCGGCACCTGGGTCGAAGCCCACAACGTCACCTTGCCGTCGCGGACCTGGGCGGTGCAATTGATCGGCTCCATCGCCGCATGCGCCAGATAGGGCGCGCGATATTCAGCGCGGATCGTGCGCGCCGCACCGGCGAGAGCCACCTCGGCGTCACCGGTGGAATGATAGACATGGCCGGCATCGCCATCGAGGCGCTGCGCCAGATCCTTGAAGATCGTGGCGCTGTCGAGTCCGGCCTGCGCGCCAACCTCCCAGACCACGGGCAGGGCGGCGACGGCTTGCCGGGCCTGCCAGAACGACCTGGCAATCACCGACACGCCGGCCACGCCGCCCGCGGCGCTGGAAAAGTCCACCACCCGCAATACGCCGGGCATCGATTGCACCGACGCGATGCCTTTCGGATCGAGCGGCTGCAGGCTGCCGCCGATGGTCGGCGTCATCCGCACCGCTGCATACACCAGACCGGGCGGGCGCACGTCGATGCCGAACACGGCGCTGCCATTGACCTTGAGCGCCGAATCGCGCCGTGGCTGCGGCGTGCCGATCAATTTGAAGTCCGACACTGGTTTCAAGTGAACCTCACCCGGCTGCATGCCGGCGGCAGCGGCGGCCAACGCGCCGTAGCCCGCCTGTTTTCCATTCGGATGACTGACCACGCCGGCATCGGTGCGGCATTCGATTGCCGCCACGCCCCATTCTTTTGCGGCAGCCGCCACCAGCATGGCGCGTGCTGTGGCGCCGGCCTGACGCATCGGCTCCCATGCATCCTTGACGCTGGTGGATCCTCCGGTGACCATGATGCCAAGTTCGCGCGCGGCCTTGACCGTCAGCCAGTGCGCCGTGCGCTGCAAAGGACCGTGGTCATCCGGATGAAACGGCAAGCCGTCCGGCAGGATCGCGACGTTGCCGAAAATGCGATCGATCGGCGCCTGCAGGATCCGCACCATCGACAGCGGCACCTCCAGCTCTTCGGCCACCAGCATCGGCAACGCGGTATGCACGCCCTGCCCCATTTCGCTGCGCGGCATGGTCACCGTGACGATACCGTCGCGACCGATCTTGATCCAGCCGTTCAAGGCGATTTCACCTTCGATCACCGGCAAGGGATTGCTGGCATCGAGGCGCTGGCGCGGCGGCAGCACGCCCCAACCGACCGTCAGGGCGCCGGTCACACCCAGTGCGGTCAGCAAGAACTTGCGCCGCAAGAACTTGCGCCGCGAGGTCTTGGCAGGCCTGGCAGGTACGTGGGTCAGCATGCGGGCGCTCCGTTTTCTTGTCGTGCAGGCATCGTAGCGCAAATGCGCTTTCAAACCAGCCAGTCCTTTCCCTTGCTCAAAAACAAAACGCCGGCCAGGTCGAGGACCTGTCCGGCGCATCAATTCACGCGCAAAGCGGCACGATCAAAATGGAATATCGTCATCCATGTCGTTGAAATTCGGTGCCGGCTTGGCCGGCTGACGCGCACTGCCGCCGTTGCCGCCGGCATCACGGCCACCACCACCGCCACCGCCGCCACCGGACGATTGCCGCGGCGCCGGAGCGCTGGCCGCATAGTCGTCGTCCATCGGCGCGCCACTGCCACCGCCCATGCCCTGCCGGCTGCCCAGCATCTGCATCGAATCGGCGATGATTTCAGTCGTGTAGCGCTCGACGTTTTCCTTGTCGGTCCACTTGCGGGTCTGCAGGCGGCCTTCGATATAGACCTGTGAACCCTTCTTCAGGTACTGCCCGGCGATCTCGGCGAGCTTGCGATAGAAGGTGATGCGGTGCCACTCGGTGAGTTCTTTCTTTTCGCCGCTGGTCTTGTCTTTCCAGCTTTCGGTCGTTGCGACCGCGATGTTGGTGACAGCCTCGCCGTTGGGCATGTAGCGAGTTTCCGGATCGCGTCCGAGATTGCCGACGATGATGACTTTATTGACCGATGCCATGACTTGTATCTCCTGGTTGACTACGTTTGCGCGGCGCCATTCGGCACTGCCCTCTTATCACCGCGCGTGATGCGCCATTATAAGCGAGCTGTGACCGGCCCCGGCAGTTGCTCGGCCAGTTGCTCGGCCAGTTGCTCGGGAGTCGCCCCGATCGTTGCTGCGGTCGTCTCAGGCATTTCTCGCGCTGGTCACTTTCGGTGTTGCAACCGAGCGGCAATGCCGTTTCGCAGGATTCAGCGAGGCGAGGGACTAGCGCCAACGCACGTCCTACCCGAGAAATCAAAACCCGTTATAGTACTAGGTTGACCCCCGGACCGAGCGCCTGCGCCGAGCATCTTCTGCCCGCCGGCAGTGGTCCACTCTCATGCCGAAAGCAGTAAATGGAAGAAATTCGTATCCGCGGTGCGCGCACCCACAATCTGAAGAACATTAACCTCGACCTGCCCCGCAACAAGCTCATCGTCATTACTGGTCTGTCCGGCTCCGGCAAATCGTCGCTGGCCTTCGACACCCTGTATGCCGAAGGCCAGCGCCGCTATGTGGAGAGCCTGTCCACCTACGCGCG
>JAYUWF010000467.1:0-2685 GCA_043753685.1 Herminiimonas sp. | reverse complement strand
TCCGGTGGCCGCGTGGTGCGCAAAAATAGCTCGTAACTGCGGCTGACGCCATTGTCGGTGAAGTACGGATTGACTTCCGAAAAAGCGATGGTGCGATTGCGTCGGCTGGTATTGACTTCCAGGCCGATGGTGTCGCCGCTGCCGAAGGCATTGCTTTGCTGGATAGAGCCGGTCAGGGTCAGTTTTTCGCTGCTCGAAAAACCGGCGCCCAGCAGGATGTTGCCGGTCGGCTTTTCCACCACCGTCATGTTCACATCCACCTGGTCGGTGGTGCCCGGTACTTCGGGCGTTTCCATCGTCACTTCCTTGAAATAGCCGAGGCGGTCGACGCGGTCGCGCGACAGGCGGATCTTGGCGCCGTCGTACCATGAACTCTCAAAGGCGCGGAATTCGCGGCGCACCACTTCATCGCGGGTCTTGGTGTTGCCCGCGACGTTGATCTTGCGGATGTAGACGCGCTTGCCCGGATCGATCAGCACCGTGAAGGCGACTTCCTTCTTTTCGCGATTCAGTTCCGGATTCGTATTGACGTTGGCAAAAGCGTAGCCGAAGTTACCCAGCCGCTCGGAGACCCGCTTGACGCTCTCGGCCAGCAGCTCGCCGTTGTAGACGTCGCCCGGCTTCAACAGCACGAGCGACTTCAGTTCTTCCGCACGGCCCAGCGTTTCACCTTCGAGCTTGACGTTGGAGACGGTGTACTTCTCGCCCTCGCTGATGTTGACGGTGATATAGATGTCTTTCTTGTCGGGCGTGATCGAGACTTGAGTCGATTCGATCTGCATTTCCAGATAGCCGCGATTGAGGTAATACGATTTCAGCGTTTCGATGTCGCCGGTCAGTTTCTGCTTCGAGTACTGGTCCGACTTGGTGTACCAGGTGAACCAGCCGGGCGTGGTCAGCGAAATCGCACTGCGCAATTCCTTGTCGCTGAAGACCTTGTTGCCGACGATATTGATCTGCCGGATGCGGGCGACGTCGCCCTCGTCCACCGCGAAGGTGATGTTGACGCGATTGCGCTCGATCGGCGTGACGGTGGTGGTGATGACGACGCCGTACAGACCTTTGGACAGGTACTGGCGCTTCAATTCCTGTTCGGCGCGGTCGACCAGCGACTTGTCATAGATGCGCGCTTCGCCCAGGCCGATTTCCTTCAGGGCCTTGGTCAGCACATCCTTTTCGAATTCCTTGGCGCCGGTGAAGTCGACCGCGGCGATCGCCGGGCGCTCTTCGACCAGCACCACCAGCACGTCACCCTCGGCTTCGATGCGGATGTCCTTGAAGAAGCCGGTCGCATACAGTGCCTTGATGGCGGCAGCACCCTTTTCATCCGTGAAGGTTTCGCCCACGCGCACCGGCAGGTAACTGAATACCGTACCGGCTTCCGTGCGTTGAATGCCCTCGACCCGAATGTCGCGCACGGTGAACGGATCGACAGCCAGAACGTGCCCGGAACAGAGGGCCAGAGCGGCCAGAGCGATCAAACGACGTGGGAAGAACGGCAGGACAAAACGCTGGGGATGTAATTTCATGTGCGATCGGTAAATTAGGATACGTGTCAGTCGACGCGGTCGAATCCAACCCATGCGATTCGGTGCAATACGGTGCAATGCCGGCAATGCACCGGCACCGTCGATCCCGCAAGACTTCAGCGAAGACTTCAGCAAAAACGCGCGCGGCGCTTCAGGATATGAGCCTGACGATGTCGTTAAAGACTGCCACGACCATCAGGGTCATCAGAATTCCCACACCTGCGCGTTGCGCCATCTCGCCAAAACGCTCGGAAACAGGTCTCCCTGTCAAAACTTCCAGCGAATAATACAGCAAAAGACCGCCATCCAGCACTGGAATGGGGAGCAGATTCATGACGCCGAGACTGATGCTGATGAGAGCGATAAAGCTCAGATAGCTGACCATTCCGATGCGTGCGGTTTGTCCGGCGTAGTCGGCGATGGTGATCGGGCCAGTGATGTTTTTCAGGGAAACTTCACCGACGATCATCTTGCCGACCATTTTCAGGGTCAGCACGCTGGTGTCCCAGGTCTTCTGAACGCCCTTGACCAGCGCCGCGCCCGGTGCATCGCTGGCCACCGTCATTTCCGGCATCAGCGGTACCTCGACCTGGATGCGGCCGACGCTCTTGCCATCCTGCGTCACCGACAACGGCGTGACGTTGATGGACATCGGCGCACCGCCACGCAAGATCTGCAGCGTCAGCGGCTTGCCGCCGGAGACGCGGATGATTTCCAGAAAACGCAGACCATCGGCCAACGGCTGATCATTGATAGACACCACCGTATCGCCTTCGCGCAAGCCAGCGCGCATGGCAGGGCCGTCCGGCACCACGCGTCCCAGCACCGCCTTCGGACGCGCCAGGTCGAGACCGAGCTTTTGCAGGAAGTCGCTTTCCAGGTCCTTGGTGGTGATGCCGTCCAGAGGCAGCTTGATCGAGCCGAGCAGCTGGCCGCCCGGCTGCGCCGGATTCGGACGCGCCACGTCGAGCCGCACCGGCGTCTTTTCGATGGCCGACTGCAGCAGCTTCCAGCGCAGGTCGGACCAGATCCGAATCGGCTCGCCATTGATCGCGGTGATCAGCTCGCCGCCGCGCAGTCCGGATTGATAGGCCACGGTGTCGGTCGCCATGGCGCGCAATTTCGGCACCGGTTCCGGAATTCCGTGCATGAACAA
>JAYUWF010000466.1:0-8299 GCA_043753685.1 Herminiimonas sp. | reverse complement strand
GGCTACCGGTTGCCATAAAGCGGGTCGGATAGACAGTACCGTTGACGTCGTTACCGATGCTGCGGTAACTGTAGCCGCGTACCGAATCGGTACCGCCGGCGCGAAACAACAGCGAAGCCGGAATCGATGCGTTGCCGCCCCTGCTGACGACCGCGCCCAGCTCGCTTCGCAATAGCAGCACATCGCGGGCGCCCACTGCAAAGTACCGCTGCCCGCGTCCGTATGCCCTGAAAAACGTTTGGTCTGTCACCAGGCCCGTGGCTGCCACCCCTAGCTCGAGCGCCACCGCGTGCCCCACGCGCGGCGACAGCAGATTGTCCAGCCGACGTCTGGCCCAGGCCACCCCGGCCACCAGCGCCCGATGCGAGCCTGGCTGCACTACCGTATCCGGCGGCAGCGCCGCGCCGGCGATCTGGCGCAGCTCGTCGTCGTAGAACTCGAGGGTGATCGACAGGTCGTTACGTTCGGTACTGCGCGCATGCCGCAAGCCGATGCGCCGGCTGCGCAGATCGACACCTTCGAGCGTGGTGCGCTCGATCGACGCATGGCCGTTGTTGATGAAGCCGCCGCCAGTCGGTGGCATCGAGAGATCGACCGAAGCGAGCTGGCGCCGCTGCTCGAGGCGCACCTGATTCTCCAGCACCCAGGCTTGCCCGAACAGGTTGTTGTGGCTGTAGACGCCGTTGATGTGGGCGCCGGTATCGGTGGTGTAGCCGGCGCCGCCGCGCAATTGCTGGACAGGGAATTCACTGACCCGCACTACCACCGGCGCGGCCGAGGCCCGCGACCGGTCCCGCACCAGGTCGACCACTGCATTGCTGAAATACGGCGTGCGCTGGATCGCCCGTTGCAGTTCCAGCAGGCGCGCGCTGTCGAAACTTTCGCCACTGCGCAGCGGATTGATGTTGCGGATGATCTGGGCCGGATAGCGTTGCGTGCCCTCGATGGTGAGATCGTTCAGAAAAAAACCCGGCCCACTGTCGTAGGACGCCATCAGATCGGCCCGACTGGTCTCGGGTTCGACACGGGCCTGCGCGCCGGTCATGGTCGCGTCGGCGTAGCGCACGCTGCGCAATTTGCTCAGGACGCGTTGCTTGCTGCTGGCCCAGTCGTCTTGCCGAAACGGCGCGCCGGCCGGCAGCAGCCACTCATCGCGTGCCGCCGCAACCTGCGCTGGCGACTCGGTGACAGCAGCGCCGCGCAGTTGCAGATCCAGGCTGGCAACCGTGGTGCGCGCGCCCGGCTGGACCAGCACCCGCACCAGCGGCAGACCCCTGTTGCGCTCGATGCGCACCGAGGTGCGCGGCGCGAAATAGCCCTCAGTCGACAACAGCTTGCGCACTTGCTCCGGCGCGGCGGCGACCATGAAATCGAGTTGATCGGCATCGATGTCGGCCCGCTCCCGATAACGGCTCAGGTCGAGAAACTCCGTCATCAGCGCACGCAGCGCGCGCGGTGATTCGGCCTGCACGTCGGCCTGCGCCGTCAACTGCAGCTCGACCCGGTACGCCGCGGTTGCCGGCGCCATGAGTGGCGTGGCCAGCAAGGCGATGCAAAGCCGGATCGCACGAGCCAGCGGTGCCTTACGGAAGATCAGGGGGGCGTGAACAAGACGTCGACAGGCATTCAAGACAGGAAGCACGGCCATGGGAACCGGAGTAGTGAAGGGGCGATGCGGCGCAACCGCGCTGCCGTGCCGCGATGCGGTGCGTCGATTGGACCGTTCGCCGGGATCAACAATTCCACTTCGCGGCAAATTTACAAGGACGCCAAATGGAGACAGGCAATCGCGCCGCACTGCCGACTGAAACTTTTACAGGCGGACGGGTAATTTTTTCCGCGAAAGCAGATGCCTCGGACCGGCGCTCTACGAGACTCGATCCAGCTGGCCAGCAGCGCGCCGCGCGCGCATGTTTGGCACGATGCTTGCGATGTACTGGTTACTGATACAGACGACTTGCGTCTGCCCACCCGTTTAACGTAAAGGAGTCTGCAATGGACCAACCATCGGCTTGCACGCTTGGCGAAATGAGCATCATGAACCGTTCCGGCCACGAGCAATTGATCTGGCACGGGGACAATCCAAAAGAAATCGCAAAAGCCCGGGAGATTTTCGATCATTTGGTCGGCAATGGCTATTCCGGTTTTGCGTCGAAGGACAAGACCGGCGCCAAGCACTTGATCGGCGCCTTCGATCCGACCATGGAAGATGTCGTCATGGTACCCAGCAATGTGGGTGGCTAGCAGCATGGCGATGTTCGAGACTGCCGCGAGCCGGCTACGAGCGTTTTTCTCGCTGACCCGGCATCATCTGCACCAGGCCGGCATGCTGCGTGCCGAACTGGGACTGGAAGCTGCCCGCAACGCCGAATCGATTCGCCAGGAACGGGCGGCGAAGCGGCGGGCACTGGGCCTGCTGATCCGCCTGCTCGATCCGACCCAGCGCGCGGAATTTCGCCATGCCCTGCACTTTCATGTGGTCGGCGCCGGAACCGGCGAACGCTACCGGATCCGGGTCGAATCGATCGCCAATATCGACGTGCTCGGCGACGATGGCCGGGTGAAGTACCGGCTGTGCGTGCAGCCGGGCAGCAATGTACCGATCTACGATGCGTTGGCATCGCAGATGTTGCAACTGCAGGATCCGGTGGCGGAAGTCCGCTTGCTCAAGCAGGCCAACGTCGTGCCGGCGCCGATGGGGCTGTACTGGTACTCCAATCCGCCAATGATCGTCTAGTCACACCGACCGCTCCACCTGCGGGCTGCGAATGTGGCTGACGGCCGCTGCGCACCATGTGGTCCTGGCGACCATGTGGTACGTCGATCGATTGCATGTACGGCCGGTGATCCACGTCGGGATCGTAGCGGTAGACTTGCACCTTCACGACATTGGATTGCGCCGTGTTTGACTGCGCTGCTTCGGATTGCAGCATACCGGATTGTGCCGTGCCGGAAGATGCCAGTTTGGATTGCGCCATGGGGTCACCCCTCGTTTGGACATCGCTTCAATCTAGCCTTCCGATTCCAACACGCTTTGGCAAAACGCAAAGCGGCGCACGCAACGTGCCAGCCGACATTTCAGGCAGGTTGTGGCTGCGGTTTCATTCCGCTCGGCGGGCGTGCCGCTGGCGGCGTCGGCAACCAGAACGTGATCAGTCCCAGCAACGGAAGGAAGGCGCACAAGCGGTACACGTACTCGATGCTCGTAACGTCCGCGAGATGCCCGAGTACGGCAGCGCCCAGTCCGCCCATGCCGAATGCAAAGCCGAAAAATAATCCGGAAATCGCGCCCACCTTGCCCGGCACAAGTTCCTGCGCATACACCAGGATCGCCGAAAACGCCGACGCCAGGATCAGCCCGATGATCACCGTCAGCACCCCCGTCCAGAACAGATCGACATACGGCAGCAGCAGCGTGAACGGCGCCACGCCGACGATCGACATCCAGATCACGTGTTTGCGGCCGATGCGGTCACCGATCGGTCCACCGGCAATCGTGCCGGCAGCAACAGCGAACAGAAACGCAAACAGATAGAACTGCGCGCTGCGGATCGGCAGATGGAATTTATCCATCAGATAGAACGTGTAGTAGCTGCTCAGGCTGGCCAGGTAAAAATATTTGGAAAACACCAGGATGCCGAGAATAGACAGCGCCAGCGCTACCTTGGCGCCCGGCAGCGGCTCGCTCGGCACGATTACCTTGGCGGCACGTGCGACGGCGTGCGTCTGGTACCAATGACCGACCCGCAGCAACACGAACACGCCGATCAGTGCCGCCACTGAAAACCAGGCGACGCTGCCCTGCCCGTACGGCGCAATGATCAAGGCCGCCAGCAACGGTCCGAATGCGCTGCCCAGATTGCCGCCGACCTGGAACAGCGCCTGCGACAGGCCCGGTTGCCGTCCCGCCGCCAGCCGCGCCACGCGCGAAGATTCAGGATGGAAGACCGACGAGCCGACGCCGATCACGGCGGCCGCCAGCAACACCAGCGCAAAGGTGTTTGCCACCGACAGCAAGAGCAAGCCGACAAAGCTGAACAGCATGCCGACCGGCAGCGAATACGGTTGCGGCCGGCGATCCGTGTACAGGCCGATCAGTGGCTGCAGAAGTGATGCGGTGATCTGGTAGGTCAGCGTGATCAAGCCGATCTGGCCGAAACTCAGATGCAACCCCTGCTTGATGATCGGGTAGATCGCAATCAGCAGCGATTGCATCATGTCGTTGAGCAGATGCGTGAAACTGATCGCGGCGATGACCTTGTAGGCGGTATCGCTCACGGGCGCGCGCGGCAGCGAAGGCGTACTGATGTCGATGGCTTTGCTAATGGCTGCGTCGAAGAATGGGAAAGGAATCGTCGGATTTTACGCCGTCCTGGTCATTCCACCCTCGATCCTGAAAAGCACGCGCACACGAAAAAGCCCGAAGCTGCGAAGCATCGGGCCTTCCGTGTTGACCGCGGCCGCATGTGGCGACCGCTTCAAAACTGCGGCTTACAGCTTGTCGGCTGCGTCCTTGATCACTTCCTTGGCATCGCCAAGTGTTTTTTCAGCCTTGCCTTCGACCTGTTTCGACAAACCCTTGGCTTGCTGGTCCTTGCTGTCGATTGCCTGCCCGACGGTTTCCTGGACTTTGCCGGCGATGTCTTTTGCGACGCCCTTGACCTGGTTCTCGTTCATGGTGTTCTCCTAAGAATGAAGTTGACTGATGCGGTACGAGACCGGCACCCGTTGTCGCTAGATTGCTCTTAGGAAGCGATTTTTTCTGTGCGCTGATGCACACATGGCCAAGGATCGCGCAGCCCGCAGCCTGCAACCGCGCACAGGTCTGTCCATCGACCACTGCGCATCGTGCCTGTCGACGTCTAACCAATGGTCGACGGCAGGAACAGATGGTCTTGCACACCTGCCATGCGCTTCTTTGCCAGTCCTTGCAAGCACAGCGCGATGGCGCCTGCAAACACTTCGTCGTACCAGGGGTCGGCGCCGCTGACACCGACCACCAGCCCGTCGCGTGCGACGGCGCCCCACAGTACGGTGTCTCCCGGCGCGAGCCAGTGCGGCGCCACCGCAGCCACCAGATGTGCGTCGCGTCCGGTGCGCCACGAAACCCGCGCCTTGGCACGGGCAAAGGCAGCATAGTCGGCATCCCAGCGGGCACGGTCGCCAACGGCATGTTCCAGCAGGATCGCATCTTCGAAAACGTCGGTTGCCGGGACCGATCCGGGCCGCATGATGACGATGTACAGAAAGCCGCTGGCGCCAGCTTCCCGGCTCTGCATCGCTGCCTCGATCATCGGCAAGACCAGCTGGACCGCTTGACGGGCGGCCGTCTGATCAATGAAAAAACTGTCGTATGTATCCATGCGAATCCGACCCGTGGGAATGGTTTGACAATCGAATCTACGGAGCGCCTGCCAGCGCAGCGCGACGTGCGTCATGCATGGCGCCCGGCGGATTTACGAAACCTCTGGGGCATCGGCTGGTCCAATCTGCCCATGCCGCCTTGACTGCCAATCGTTTCCACTCATGTCCATACTTCTTGCGAAATTAAAGCAGCCTTTGTCGATCGCGATGGCGGCTCTGCTGCTGTTGTCAAGTTCGTCCAGCCTGGCCAGCATCGAGGCCGGACCGGGTGTGGCCGATCATTTTTTTGGCAACGCCGCACCCATCGTTCTGAACAAGAATCTGGCGCAAAAAACCCGCGAACTCGATTACGAAGAATTTTCTGTCCTGCATAGTGGCGTCTCACGCACGCCGCTCTGGAGTGCCGAGCGCCTGAGCGCAGTGCAGGTCGAAGCTGCGCGTGCGCTCAAGCGCCGAAATGCCTTCCATCCCGATCCGCAATTGCCGCCTGAAGAGCGCGCCGAGCTGAGCGATTACGCGCGCTCGGGTTACGACCGCGGCCACATGGCGCCATCGGGCGACATGCCGACCGAGCAAGCGCAACAGGAAAGCTTTTCACTCGCGAACATGGTCCCGCAGGATCCCAAGAACAATCAGACACTCTGGCAGGCGATCGAAGAAGCCACGCGCGCCGAAGCCGTAGCCGACGGCGAACTGTATGTCGTGACGGGGCCGCTGTTCGAAGGCCAGACGCTGGAGCGCATCAATGGCCGGGTGCTGGTACCGACCTTCGTCTTCAAGGCGATCTACAATCCGGCACTGCGCCAGGGCGCCGCCTACGTGACGCCGAACGCACCCGGCATGCAGTACCAGACCATGTCGATTGCCGACTTGGAAAAACGCAGTGGCATCAACCTGTTCCCTGCACTGCCGCACACCATCAAGTCGGTCAAGATGCACTTGCCGGCACCGATGCCACGGGGCGGTCGCAGCCGCAATCCCCCCATCGAAGTCGACAATCTGACAAGGTAATCCGATGACACCGATTACACCGATTACACCGATCACACCCTTTGGCAACGAGAGCGAGTCGCTCGAGATCGATGAAATGACGATCGAAAACCGGCTCGACCAGGTCGTGCTCTACGGTTCGCTGCAGTTAAGCCGTGACAAGCCCGGCCTGGAGCGTGCGCGTCAGCTCAAGGGCGTTCTCGATGCGGTGTTGCAGGTGTTGGAAGCCGACAGGAACCTGCCGGATCAGATACCGATCAAGCCGACGGACAAGGTCAAGAATCCATTCGGTTGATCGGTACGGATCGTCTGATCAGACGTCCAGACGGTTACGGTTCGAGGCGCGCGTCCATGGTGATGTTGGTCTTCAGGAGTTTGGAGACCGGGCAGCCGGCTTTTGCCTTGTTCGACAGTTCCTCGAATTTCGCCTGATCGATGCCGGGGATCTTTGCCACGACATTGAGATGGCTCGAGGTGATTTCAAAACCGTCGCCGACCTTTTCCAGCGTGACGTCGGCATGGGTTTCGATACTGTCAGGCTTCAGGCCCGCTTCGGTCAGCATCAGTGAAAACGCCATCGAAAAACAGCCTGCATGGGCCGCGCCGATCAATTCCTCAGGATTGGTGCCGGGACCATCTTCGAAGCGCGCCTTGAAGCCGTACGGCGCTTCCTTCAGCACGCCGGTTTCGGTGGAAATGGTGCCGCCACCATCCTTGATGCCGCCCTTCCATACTGCCCATGCTTTCTTGACGATTTTCATAGTGCCTCCGATTTGATGCGGTGAGTGATGCGCGCTGCGAATCGAGCGCGCCATGTGGGAAAGGGGATGACGCAGCAGTCACGCTGCGTTGCCAGAATCACAATGGTATACAGAATATGCTGGCTCTGCCTGCAGGCCATCACGCATTCACTCCGAGTTGATGTAGATCGCGGCTGTTACGGCAGCAGCAGTGCTTCGACCATGCTGCAACTTGCAGAGGGCGATGGTGTCAGCAGTGCGACCTTGAAGGCTGCACGAAGCCACCCGTTCATTGTTTTGAACGACGTGATATCCACATCCATGAGTCGTCTCCGTTACGGATTACCGGTGCCGGCCGCAGTCAGGTGAATTTGCGTCGTTCGCCGGTCCGCAGGTCGAGCACATAGCGCACGCCTTTTTCCGTGATCGGAAAATCTTCCGGCGGCTCATCTCCAGCGAGCGCGCCAGAGATGTCCGGCAAGGCTTCTGCCTTGCGCATCAATTCATCCGAACGTTCGTACACGTTCGGGCAGCCGGTTGCAGCGATCAGGCTCTGGACAATCGGCACCTTCCACGCATCGACGCCGGCCGACAGGAACTGGCAGATCAGATAGCCGGGCGCCGCCGTGAACCAGTCGACGCTCAACCCCGACAGGCCGTCTTCCTCACCCACGATCAGCCGCAGCGGCTGCACCGCTGGCAGTCGTTTGGCCTTGCCGGTGCCGGCGCGCTTGGCCACCGCAGCCTGGACCCGGCGCTTGATGAGGGCATGGTCGATCGGCTCGGCCTGATCGAAGCTCCAGACCCGCGCCCGGATCTGTGAGTGCGGACTGTGCGCGGCGCGTGCCAGGAATTTGCCGGACGACGATTGCACCACGGCGGTTGCGCCCGATTTCATGCGCTCTTCCGGCCTGCCATCGACCCGCTCGACCGCCGAAGCGTAGATCCACGGCTGGCCGTCGAGGAGGCTTTTTTCCTTGCCTTGCTTGATTGTGATGATGAGCATGCGTTTTACTTGAGGGAAATCGAATCAGTGTGGCGGAAGTTCGCCATGCTAACCGCTTTTGGAAAAGTGGCGAAATGTGCTTTCCCGGAAAGATTAGCAATGCCGCAACGTATCAGATGCCGACAGAACAAGGTGTAGCTGTTGCGCCACGGCACTTTTACTGTTTGTCGGACGGTGGGGTCTCGGGTATGGACACGTG
>JAYUWF010000465.1:0-8345 GCA_043753685.1 Herminiimonas sp. | reverse complement strand
TGCGGTATAACTCCGAACCTTCAAGCAAGACCTTCTTGATGCCACGGGTAACCGGGCTGTGCGGATCGTCGACCGTTTCACACTTGGCGTGATGCTTGCGGTGGACCGCAGCCCATTCCTTAGTGACCATGCCAGTTGTCAGCCACAACCAGAAACGGAAAAAATGGCTCGGCAACGCATGCAGATCGAGCGCGCGATGCGCCTGGCAGCGGTGCAGGAATATCGTTACGCTGGCAATCGTGATGTGGGTGACCACCATGGTGTAAGCGAACACTTCCCACCCACTTGCCCCGGTGAGGCCGTTCGATAAGAACTGCAACAACGCATCAAACATCAAATTCAAACTCATTGCTACTCCAAAATGACGAACATTACGTGCGACAACAGGCAGGAAAATGCGAAGCAAGACAGCAACATCAATACAATTGTACGCGATTTACCCTCTATTAGGGGAAGTTGGAAGCTCCATCGGCTGCCCTGTGGGCGTTGGAGCACTTACGTCTGACACCGGATTTATTTGCCTATCAGAAACTATACGCATCTCTCTCTGCGGGAACGGCACCTGAATCTGATGCGCCTTCAAGGTCTTCCAGATTGCTCGGTTGACTTCTGACAACACATTTGTCTTGCCGTTCTCGGGATCTGCGATCCAGAAACCGACTTCAAGTTCCAGGCCATCGGCGCCGAACTTGATCAGCACAGCCGCAGGCGGGAGGTCGGTGGAGACGCGTTCGACGGTTGCAGCTGCTTGCTCGAGCCAGGACAACACCGATTCCAGGTCGCTGTCGTAGCTGATGCTGACATGGGTCGACAACCGCAAGACCCGGTCCGAGAGCGAGTAGTTCTGGACTGGGCCGGATATCAACATGTCGTTCGGCACCACGGTTTCGACACCATCCAGGCTGCGGATCACGGTGTACCTTGTATTGATCTTGGTGACCCGGCCGTAATATTTGTCGACGGTGACCATGTCGCCGATGGCGAGGCTGCGTTCCAGCAAGATCACGAATCCGGACACATAGCTCCCGATAATCTTTTGCAAGCCCAGGCCGATGCCGACGCCCAGTGCGCCGCCGAACACCGACAGCACCGTCAGGTCGATCCCGACCAGTGACAGGCTCACCAGCACCGCGACCAGGATCAGGAAGGCGCGACCGAGACGCGCGACCACGGTGCGCAGCGACGAATGCATGGAATCGACCTGCATCAGCCGCTCTTCCAGCAGCGCGCCGATCCACAAGGCGACGATCAGCGTCACGACCACCGAGAGCAGCGCCTGCACGATTGCCAGCACCGAGGTCTTGTAGCGACCGACCGGCACCACCATGTCGTCCATCAATTGAATCAACTCTGGCCAGACGCCGGTGATATACAGCGCGACGCCCACCCAGACCATGGTGGCGATGACTTTTTCGAACAGCAGCAAGCCGCCGCCGGCATGTCCGCTGCGGGCAAAAATCCGCCGCAGGATATAGAACGTCAGACGAATCAGCGCATACGACGCCACCAGCGGTATCGCCAACCGCAGCAAATTGACATGGTGGTGCTGCGCAAGCAACGGCTTGGCCAATGCGATCAGGCCAAGCGCCAACAATGGAAACAGCACCCGAGAAAAACTTTCGACGCCAAGCCGCACCACCCGCAGATGCATTTCCCTGGAAGTGAGCATCGCACGCAACCCGCGCGAGATTAGCCACCCGAGCAGCAGACAGACCGCTATGGTCCCGATTTGCCACATCACGCCGGGCTCGCGCAGATCGGCCCAAAAATCGGTCACGATGTTCGAAAGTAAATTTGGCGTCATTTTTGTCGATCCGGTCCAGGTCCGCGCTGCGTGGCATCAAGGCGATGGCGTTGCCAGTTGGCCGCATAGCGCGCGGTCAGGGCCTGGTTGTTGCGCATGACCAGGACGTTTTCCGCATTCTTGTGCTGCGCCGTCCAGGTGAAATTGAAACTGCCGGTGACCAGGACCGGCGCCGAGGTGGCAGCATCGATGACGATCACCTTGTTGTGCGCATTCTCGTATTTGGTCTCCATCCATACCGGCACGCCGCCGGCCACCAGCATGGCCAGCTTGGCCGACTGGACATCGCTCTGCGCCTGGTCAGCCAGCACCTGCACATCGATGCCGCGGGCATGAGCGTCGATCAGCGCCGTGGCGATCTTCTTGCTGGTCATCAGGTAGGCTTGCATCAGGACCTGGACGCGGGCGCCGTCGATGAGTTGCACCAGCAACGCCTCGACGTTATCCCATGGCGCAAAGGCAGCCTGAACCGTACCCTCGGCTGCGATCGGCGCCATCGGCAGATCGAAGGCAGCGGCCTGGCCGGAGCTTGCGAAAGACCCGAGCATGGTTACCAGCCACGCTGTGCGCAGCCGGGCGGTTGCGGCCGCGACAGCCGCAGCGGTCGGAGCGGCGCTCACTTTTGCCGTTCGAGCACCGCTGCGAAGAAGCCGTCGGTGTGGTGCAGATGCGGCAGCATCTTCAGGTAGTCGCCCATTTGGAGCGCAATTTTCTGTTCGGCCAGGACATCGGACATCGGCACGACGGTGAATCCCGGATGGGCGCCGAGGAACGCCGTGACGACCGCTTCGTTTTCTTCGTCGAGCAGGCTGCAGGTGGCGTAGACCAGGCGTCCGCCGACCTTGACGAGGCGTGCGGCGCCGGACAGGATGGCGACCTGCTTGGCATGGAGCTCGACCAGGGATTGCGGACTCTGACGCCACTTGACGTCGGGGTTGCGCCGCAGCGTGCCGAGGCCGCTGCACGGTGCGTCGACCAGGACCCGATCGATCTTTCCTGCCAGGCGTTTGATCTTGGCGTCGTTCTCGTGCGCGATCTGTACTGGATGGACATTCGACAATCCACTGCGCGCCAGCCTAGGCTTGAGCTTTGCCAGTCGCTTTTCGGAAATATCGAAGGCATACAGTCGGCCGGTATTGCGCATCGCCGCACCCAGCGCCAGCGTCTTGCCGCCGGCGCCGGCGCAAAAATCGACCACCATTTCACCGCGCTTGGCGCCGACGATCTGCGCCAGCAGCTGACTGCCTTCGTCCTGGACTTCGATCAGCCCATCCTTGAAGAGCGGCAGATTCTGCAGTGCCGGCTTTTTCAGGATGCGCAGTCCGAGCGGCGCATACGGCGTCGGCTCGCACAGGATCGGTGCGATCGCCAACTGCGCGACCACCTCTTCGCGCGTTGCCTTGATCGAATTGACGCGCAGATCGAGTGGTGCCGGCTGATTCAGTGCAGTGGCCAGCGCCATGGTGTCGGCTTCGCCGCGTTGTGCCTGCAGTTTGTCGAACAGCCACTGCGGCAAATTCGACTGCACGTTTGCCGGCAGCAGGGTGCGATCGATTTCGGCGACGCGCTGCAGCCATGCACTTTCTTCTTCAGACAATCCGCCGAGTGCATCGAAACCTACAGCGTCCGCAAGACCCAGCAGCGTCAGACGCCGCATGCTCGGGCCGTTACCGGATTCTGCGAAACCGGTGTAGACCGACTTATTACGCAGCAACCCGTAAATGCCTTCGGCAATGGCGCCACGCTCGCGCGAGCCGAGTTTCGGATGGTCGCGGAAATAGCGCGACAGCGTACTGTCGGCCGGGCCGGTAAAGCGCAGGATTTCGCGCAGGACTTCTTCTGTGTTACCGATGATCGCGGGTGGCAATCTCATACATTTCTTTCAAAATTAGGGTTGTGTGTCAGCTCGCCGGCCACGCTTACTCTGCCGTCCTCGATGCGCAGGCGACCCTGGATGAACCAGCCGATGGCAAGCGGGTACAGCAGGTGTTCCTGCTCGAGCACGCGCCGGGCCAGCGATTCTTCAGTGTCGCTATCTGACACCGGCACGGCAGCCTGAACCACGATCGGCCCGTGATCGAGATCGGGTGTGACGAAATGCACCGTCGCGCCGTGAATCCGGACGCCGGCCGCCAGCGCCTGGCGGTGCGTCGACAATCCTGGGAAGCTCGGCAACAGCGATGGATGGATATTGAGCATGCGGCCGGCATAGTGATTGACCAGCGGCGCAGTCAGGATTCTCAGAAAACCGGCCAGTACCACCAGGTCCGGCGCAAAATCATCGATGACCAACCGTAGCGCGGCGTCGAAGTCTTCGCGCGCGGGGTGTGCCTTGCTGTCGACGACAACCGTGGGGATGCCACGCGCCCTGGCGAAGTCCAGCCCGGTTGCGTCGGGCCGATTGCTGATCACCGCCGCGATTCTTGCCGGCCAATTCTGTACCTCGGCAGCCTCGACCACTGCCTGCATGTTGCTGCCGCGGCCCGAAATCAGGATCACGATATTTCTCATGGCGCGCATTGTACCGTACCGGGCCATCGTCTCATGGCCGGCGGCAGGCTCCCGGAGCGCAAAATGAAAAGCCGGCCTGAGCGGCCGGCCTCGACAGACGCCGTGGCTGCCGCTCGCTACTGGAAGGAGTAGAAAACGCGGAACGCGATCTTCTTGTCGGACCAGAAGTCCGCTGCATCCCGAAACACGTCCAGAAGCGTCTCGCGGGCTTCCTTGTCGAACTTGGGTGTATTCGGCAGTTGCTCCAGCACTACCAGAAAGCCCGGCTGCGGTCCCGATTTGTGCGCCAGATCAGTCAGGCAGTCGCCGAGGGCGTCGAAATTCTTGCCAAAGTGTTTGGGAAATTGAAAGGCCTCGGCAATCATCGCCAGTACTTGCTGCTTGGTGGTGGCCTCGGCACAGTAGGCGTACAAAAAATGCTGCCCAAGTTGCGCGGCTTCCGATTGCAGATCGGTCACCCGAAATGCGCGAATCGATTGCACCACGTTTGGCGGCACTGTTTTAAACAAACTCATGTCTCTCTCGGCTAGTACATTCATTATTTGCATTGGATCGAGGCGGTTGTACGATGCGGTTCAAGGACAGCCATCCAGCCCTTGATTCGCTATTCGGTAATCCGCATGAAGGTCGCATAATGGTCAGCCGTGTAGAAAAATTCACCCGGCTCGATCAGAGCGCCGCCAACGATCAGGCGCCGAGCGCCACGGTTGCGCGCGCCCGGCGTATTGACGGTAAATTCGTGATAGTAGCCGCGCGCCCGTTTCGGCAAAATGCGTTCGTAATTTCCGAACACCGCACCATCTTTTGGATAGGGAAAGGGACCGCCCCGCTTGATCAGTGCCAGTGTTTGCCGCGCTTCAGCAGGCAGATCCGCCACCGCAATCACACCGATCGGCGCATTCGCCGCCGGCTGGCGCGCGAATGCCGTGTTAAACAAAAACAATGCCGCAACAAACACACACCACTGCTTCAGATACTTTGCATTCACATTTGATTCCCGATTATTTTAATTGCTTTTAGACAACTAAACATGACAGCAATACGCTAGGGTAACGTGTTGTAGAAAACGAATCAACCCGAATCGCCGCCCGTGGATAATTATCGGACAACGACGTTGGCGGAACAACTTTCCGCGGCGCGGGAGGCGACCGACACAAATTGTTGCAGTTCTTACCCGGCTTTTGCCAATGTCCGCTCGCCGGCAAAGGCGCTGAAGCGTTAAATGGAGACTCGTGGAAAAAGGAGAGTCATCGTGAACAAATCTTCGATCGTCGCTGCCGCCGGCGCTCTTGCCGGATCGTTGCTGTTTCTGGCCGCGCCGCTTGCGAGCGCGCGTGACAATATCAGCTGGTCGGTCAACGTCGGCGTGCCCGGCGTGGTGTATCCCGCTTACGCGCCGGTGTATGCGCCGCCGGTGGTCTACGCCCGTCCAGCACCGATCTATATCGAGCCGGCGCCGGTGTACTACAACCCGCCGCCAGTCATCTACGCACCGCAGCCGTATTACGGCCGGGTATATTACGACGGTTACAACCGGCCTTACTACTGGGAACACAACCGTCGCATGTACGGTCATGGTCATGGTCATGGTCACGACGGGCAGTACCGCTACGGCCGTTGATCGACATGCCAGCTCGTCCCAGCCTCCTTGCGCCAAGTTTCAGGCAGCGGGAAACGCCGCCATGGCGCTTGTTGCTGGCAACGCTGTGGCCGGATCCCCTGGGCCGAAAAACCCGATGACGTCTGCGCGGCGCGCCATGGCGTCGCGTACACCGAGCGCAATCAGTTCGCGGGTGTAGGAGGATTCGAAAAGCAGGTACGAGGCCAGCGCCGCGCCGCGCACCTCGGTCGCGCCGATTCCCGCCAGCACCATGCGGATTGGCGCTGGCAAGCTGTCTACATGGCGGCTGGCAATTTCATCGAGCCGCTCGGAAGGTGCGATGATCAGCATCTGGATGGGACGCAAGGGAATCCGGGCTTTTTGTTCTTCCGTCAGATACGACAGGGTCAGGTTGATGCGGTTCATCCGTTCGATATCGATCGCCAGACTGTCGAGAAAGATACTAGACATCGCGTGACCGGCGATTTGCGCCAGGCTGGGATACTGAGCCGGTTGCCCATCGTGTGAAGTCGGTTCATTCAACCGCCCTGCCCCCACCACCAGCACTTTCTCCGCCCCCAGATGAATCGCCGGCGAAATCGGCGCCAGCTGGCGCATCGACCCGTCGCCGAAATATTCGCGCCGCCCATTGCAGAAGATCGGCATCGCCGGAAAGATCAACGGAATCGCCGATGAGGCGAGCAGGTGTTCGACCCCGATCTGGCCCTGGATCGACAGCCGCTGGGTGCGTACCCAGGGCTCGATCGCCGCTTCACTTTGATAAAAGGTGATGTGCTGACCAGCCGTATAGGATGAAGCCGTGACGGCCAGGGCATGCAGTTTGCCATCCAACAGCGCCGCATCGAGCCGCGGAAAGTTCAGCATCCGGTTCAACAAGGTGTTGAGCGGCGTATTGTCGAGCAGCGCGTTGGGTGGATTGGCGCGCCATTTGCGCAACAGCCAGCCGAACGACAATATCGAGAGCCAGCGCGCACCAGAGCGCAGCACCCCCAGGGAATCGGCGCGATAGACCTGTTCGACGCGAAAATTTTCCCAGATCTTGACGACCTTTTCCAGGCCTTCGTTGAATGCATCTGCATGACATGCAAGCGCCGTGGCATTGATGGCGCCTGCCGACGTGCCGCAGATGACGTCGTACGGATTGACATCGGGCGCCCAGCCCTGCTCGGCCAGGATGGTCGAGATCGCCTGGAGTACGCCGACCTGATACGCCGCGCGGGCGCCACCGCCGGTCAGTACCAATCCTGTCTTGGTTCGTGCTGTCATTTCTTAAGGGTAACAGCAGCACGGGAAGGCTGGTCATGCAGGCGTATTGGGTGCCGTGGAAATACAACGGTTTCTCTCCCCTGCGGCAAGGCGGACCGACACCACCTACTCGTGCGCGCCGGCCCTGACGGAAGTCTCCCGCAGGTTGCCCGGCCCCTCCCCACGCGCTGGCGACCCTAATCACCCTCGACGCTTCCCTCGCGGCGCGGATCGGCGCCGCCCAGCCACCAGGGCTCGCCGTGGATCATGACGCGGCTGATCGCGTGCAGGCCGGAAGTCTGGTCAGACAGTCGGATCACATGGCCGCGTGCCTTGAGGCTGGCGATCTGTTGCGGCGAGAAGCGTTGGCGCTCGAGCTCGGTGGGACCGTTGCGGCTGCCGAAGTTGGGCAGGTCGATCGCCTGCTGCACATTAAGCCCCCAATCCATCGATGCCACCAGAACCTTGGCGACATAGTTAATGATCGCCGGCCCGCCCGGCGAGCCGACTGCCAGCACGAGTTGCCGGGTCTGGCGATCCAGCACAAGGGTCGGCGCCATCGCGCTGCGCGGCCGTTTGCCGGGCTGGACGCGATTGGCCACCGGTCCGTCGACATCGGCGGCGACAAAGGAGAAATCGGTCAGTTGATTATTGAGCAGGAAACCACGCACCATCAGGCGCGATCCGAAACCGTTCTCGACCGAGGTCGTCATCGCGACGGCATGGCCGCCAGCGTCGACGATGGAAAAATGCGACGTGGCGGCCAGTTCCGGCGAGCGATCGGTGCCGCGTGCCAGCTTGATGCCCAGCGGCGCTCCGGCCGACGCCGTGCCCATGGAGCGCTCGCCAATCAGCTCGGCCCGTTGCGCCAGATATGTCTTGTCGAGCAGCGCTGCCACGCTGCTGCCCGGCAGCGGCACGAAATCGGTATCGGCGACGTAACGCGCCCGGTCCGCAAACGCCAGACGACCGGCTTCTGCAATCAGGTGCACGCTTTCAGGCTGAAGACCTTGTTCGTCGGGCGCAAGCTTCGGCAGATTGCGATGCGCGAGGATACCCAGCATCTGCGCCACCGCGATCCCGCCCGACGATGGCGGCGGCATGCCGCACACGGTCCAGGCCTTGTAATCGGTGCAGACCGGCATGCGCGACTTGGCGCGATAG
>JAYUWF010000464.1:0-8349 GCA_043753685.1 Herminiimonas sp. | reverse complement strand
ACCTCGAACACCAGGTGGTGCAGTCCGGTGCCGTCCGAGGTGTCGCCGATGTACATGCCCGGGCGCTTGCGGACCGCTTCGAGACCTTCGAGAATCTGAATCGATGAGGCGCCGTACTGGTTCGGTTGCGGGGTGAGAATGGGTTCAACTGGAGGTTCGACTGGAATTGCTGACATGGACTGCTTTCTCTAAATTCAATGACTGGCTACTGAATGCTGAATGCCGGCGATCGATTGCCCACGAGCGGGTCGAAGGGTCCGGCGCAACCCGTCGGCGCCCCGACTTCTGCAGGGCGCCTGGCCACGGACCGCAATCGGCGGGCCCGCTTCGGGGGCAGCGTCGCGGACCGGTCAGATCCGCATCGGCATGACGACATACTTGAAGTCGGCGTTCTCAGGCACCGTGATCAGGGCCGACGAATTGGCGTCGCCCAGCGCGATGTTGATGCTGTCGCACTTCAGGTTGTTGAGTACATCGAGCAGGTACGTGACGTTGAAGCCGATGTCGACACTGTCGCCGCCGTAATCGATTTCGATTTCTTCGACCGCTTCTTCCTGGTCGGCATTGGTGGAACTGATTTTCATGCTGCCGGGCGTGACGATGCAGCGCACGCCCTTGAACTTGTCACTGGTCATGATCGCCGCCCGCTGCAGGGAACGGAGCAACGCGTCGCGGCCGATCGTGAAGTTGTTCTTGTAACCCTTCGGTACCACCCGGGTGTAGTCGGGGAACTTGCCTTCGACCAGCTTCGACATCAGTTCGATGTCGGCAAACGTCAGCTTGACCTGGTTGTTGGCGATCTCGATCGAAACCGGATCATCGCTCTCGTCGAGCAGGCGCTGCAGTTCAAGGATGGTCTTGCGCGGGATGATGACTTCCTGGCGCGGGAATTCCTGTTCTGTTGCGACCTGGCAGAAGGCGAGGCGGTGACCGTCTGTTGCGACTGCAATCACGTTCTTGCCATCGACCACCAGCAGCAGGCCGTTCAGGTAGTAGCGGATGTCTTGCTGGGCCATCGAAAAATGGACCATGTTGAACAGGTGCTTCAAGGTCTTCTGCGGCAGCGTGACCTTGGCGTTGTAATGCTCGGCTTGCGCCACGGTCGGAAATTCTTCGGCGGCCAGCGTTTGCAGGGCGAAGCGCGATTTACCGCACTGGACCGTCATGCGCTTGTTGGCGAGCGTGAGCGATACGTCGCCGGAATCCGGCAGCGCGCGCAGGATGTCGAGCAGCTTGCGAGCAGCGACGGTGGTGGCGGCGACTTCATTGCCGCTGCCGACTTGCGCATGCGTCGTGATCTGCACTTCGATGTCGGTAGACAGGAACGAGACCCGCTCGCCGTCCTTGCGTATGAGGATATTGGCCAGAATCGGCAACGTGTGCCGACGCTCGACAATACCGCTCACGATCTGCAAGGGCCGCAGCAGGGTATCTCGGGAGGTTTTGACCAATTGCATAAAGAATCCCTTAATAGTGACTAGTGACGATGGGGAAGAGACCGAGAGACCGAGTGGCACCGATCCCACATTTTGACAGAAAAGAGTTTGCGTTCATGAATCCGGGCAGTCTTGCCAAATAAGTTATCCACAGGCGCTGAAGCAGCGCGATGTCGGTAGCGTATCGGCCCGCCATCAGCCTTTCAGAGTCTGTTCGAGCACGTGCAGCTCGTGGTTGCATTCGGGGCTCTTGCTGCGGTCGGCCGTGATCTTGCGCACCGCATGCAGTACCGTCGTATGGTCGCGCCCGCCGAACAGTTCGCCAATCTCGGGCAGGCTTTTTTGAGTCAGTTCCTTGGCCAGATACATGGCGATCTGGCGCGGCCGGGCGATGTTGGCAGGCCGCTTCTTGGAGTACATGTCGGCGACCTTGATGTTGAAAAAGTCGGCCACCGTCTTCTGGATGTTCTCTACCGATATCTGCCGGTTCTGTACCGACAGCAGGTCTTTCAACGCTTCCTTGACCAGGTCGATCGTGATTTCCTTGCCATGAAAACGCGAGTAGGCCAGTGTCTTGCGCAGCGCGCCTTCGAGCTCGCGCACATTCGAGCGCAGGTGCTTGGCGACGAAAAAGGCGACGTCGTCGGACAGCACCACGCCCTCGGTCAGGGCTTTTTTCAGCAGGATCGCGACCCGCATTTCCAGCTCCGGCGGCTCGACGGCAACCGTCAGGCCGGAGTCGAAACGGGAAATCAGGCGGTCGTCCATGCCGCTGATCTCTTTGGGATAAGTATCGCTGGTAATGATGATTTGCTTCTTGGCGGCAATCAAAGCCTCGAACGCATAGAAGAATTCTTCTTGCGTGCGATTCTTTCCAGAAAAGAACTGAATGTCATCGATCAGCAACAGGTCGAGCGAATGGTAATACCGCTTGAAATCGTCGAAACCCTTGCGCTGGTAAGCAGTCACTACGTCACGAACATATTGTTCTGCGTGGATATACCGGATGCGGACATTCGGATTGTCTTCCTGTACCTGGTTGCCGATGGCGTGGATCAGATGGGTCTTGCCCAGGCCGACGCCGCCATACAGGAACAGCGGATTGTAGGAACTGCCGGGATTGTTGGCGACCTGGATGGCGGCGGCGCGCGCCAGCTGGTTCGCCTTGCCGGTCACGAAACTGTCGAACGTCAGGGCGCTGTTGATGCGGCTCTGCTCGCGGCGGGAGCCGTTTTCCAGGGCGCGCTCGGCAGCGCCGTCGGTAATGCCCGTGATGCCGGAGTCGCTACCGGCGCCGTTATAGCCGCCGCTGCCTTCCAGGTCGCTCATGCCATAGTTGCCGTTGGTCGAGGTGACCTTGCGCGGCGCGTTCAGGCGCGGGTCGAGCACGAACTGTACGTCGACTGCTTCTTCCCAATACTGGGCAGCCAGGCTGGTGATGCGACTGGCAAACTGTGTCTTGACCCAGTCGAGCTTGAAGCGGTTGGGTGCGGCGATGCGCAACCGGCCTTCATCGAAGTCCAGCGGCGCCAGCGGCTTGATCCACGCACTGAATTGTTGGGGGGTCAGTTCCTGCTCCAGCTGGCTGGAGCAAGTCTGCCAAAAATTATCCATTGTCATCTATTTTAAAAGGTGTGGGATCGCATCGATATTGCCTTCGGCAGGGACTATTCTGTCGCGCCTGGGCTCGCCACACGTTGCCTCCATTCTACGCTTGCTGAGCCGAGTTATCCACAGGCAGAACGCTTATTTGCATGTCGATCGGGCGGCCGCGGACTGGCTGAGGGCCAGCTAAGTGATTGACAGACAAACAGAAAATGCTGTCTAATCTCGGGTTCACCAGCCGCACCACCGCAACGCCGGCCTTTTTTTGCGTCTTCAGTGACAAGCCGCCGGCCCTCCCCGCAGGCATCACGCAAGGGAAGCTGTCCCAGGCAGTTCTGGCAGTTCTCCCACGGGACCGGTCTGTCCGGGTTGTTGCCGGGTTGTTGCCGGGTTGTTGGTAAAGCCCACTTTTCCGATTTACTGTTTACCGTTCAGCGAGACCATCATGAAACGTACTTATCAACCCTCCGTCGTTCGCCGCAAGCGCACCCATGGCTTTCGCGTCCGGATGGCGACCCGCGGCGGCCGCGCCGTGCTCAACGCACGTCGCGCCAAAGGCCGCAAGCGCCTGGCAGCCTGATCTGCCGGCACCGGGCGCATCGCATGCACGACCTTCACGGTGTTGGCTGCGGTTCCATGGTGCCGACTGGGCAACCGGTCGCCCGGATGCGTGAATCGGTCGTTGCGATGGTTGCAGGTACTGCCCCGCGTCATCGTACGTTACGACTGCAGCCTGAGTTGATGGCGTGAGTGCCGAGCTGAACACCGACCTGACCACGGCTTTCCCACGCGAGCGGCGCATCGTCAAAACGGATGAATTTTCATCCGTTTTTAATTTGCGCCCGGTATTTCGCACTGCCCATTTCGTTTTGTACGTTCGCCCCAATACCTTGCCTCATGCGCGGCTGGGCGTGGTGGCGGCCAAGCGCCTGGCGCCGCGCGCGGTGACCCGCAATACCGTCAAGCGCATGACGCGCGAACTGTTCCGCCGCACCCGCCTGCCAGCCATCGATTGCATCGTGCGCCTGTCCCGCCCCGTCAATACCAAGGCCGGACCGGCGACCACGTCCGGCTTGCGGCGCTTGCTGCATGCTGAACTGATCCAGCTGTTCGATGCCCGGAAATTGCCCGAGGTGACGCCTTGAAGTCCATACTGCTGCTGCTGTTGCGCGCATATCAATTGGGCGTGAGTCCGTATCTGGGGCAGAATTGCCGCTTTTATCCGACCTGCTCGAACTATGCGCGCGAAGCCATCGGTACCCATGGCGCGCTGGCGGGCTCGGCTCTGGCGGCAAAACGGCTGTGCAAGTGTCATCCGTGGCATACGGGCGGCGTCGATCCGGTGCCGGCTGTCGCCTTTGCCATGGCTGGCACCGCTTCAAAAACCGATGCAAGCGCCGCTGCAAGACCTGCTACCGACACCACCGACTTACCTGACTCTCCCTCTGCAGCCGTTCGCGGTTGCGGCCCTTCCTGAAACACTGAATTCCCGATCGAACCAAAATGGATATCAAACGTACCGTCCTGTGGGTTGTGTTCTCGCTGTCACTGCTTTTATTGTGGGACAACTGGATGCGCGCCACTGGCAAACCTTCCATGTTTTTCCCCAACCCGACGCTGCAGGCAACGCCTGCCGCAACCGGCAAGGGAACCGGATCCGGCGCACCGCCGACTTCGTCGAGCTTGCCGCAAGGCGCAGCGGCGCCCGGCGCCAATGCGGTGCCGGCTGCCGACGCCGCCGCCCCCGTGGCGCGCGGTGAAGTCATCACCATCCTCACCGACATCGTCAAGGCCGACATCGATACCGCCGGCGGCGAATTGAAGCGCCTGGAACTCCTCAAACACCGCGACTCGGTCGACCAGACCAAGAACGAAGTCCTGTTCGACTCCAGCGACAAGCGTACCTATCTGGCCGAATCCGGTCTGATCGGCGGCAATTATCCGAACCACAAGACGATCTTCACGGCGCGCCCCGGCACCCGCGTGCTGGATGCCGCCAACCAGGTGCAACTGGTGCTCGATGCGGAGCAGGGCGGCGTCAAGCTGACCAAGACCTATACCTTCAAGCGCGGCGACTACACCATCGACGTCAAGCATGATGTCACCAACACTGGCACCGCGCCTGTGACGCCGGCGCTGTACCTGCAGCTCGTCCGCGACGGCAACGCGCCGGCCGGCGAATCGCGCTTCTACAGCACGTTCACGGGACCAGCGGTCTACACCGAAACCGATCATTTCCAGAAGCTGACCTTCGAAAACATCGAAAAGAACAAGGCCGAACACGCTGTCAAGGCGGACAACGGCTGGGTCGCGCTGATCCAGCATTATTTTGTGTCGGCCTTCATCCCGACCGACAAGAAGCCGCGCGAAATCTTCACCAAGAAAGTGGCGACCAACATGTACGCGGTCGGCACCATCGAGCAACTGGGCACCGTCGCACCGGGCGCAACCGTCTCCGAGCAGTCGCGCCTGTATTCCGGTCCGCAAGAGTCGGCCGTGCTGGAAAAGACCGCGCCTGGCCTGGAACTGGTCAAGGATTACGGCTGGCTGACCATCATCGCCAAGCCGATCTTCTGGCTGATGACGCAGATTCATAAAATCCTCGGCAACTGGGGCTGGACCATCATCGTCCTGACGATCCTGATCAAGCTGGCGTTCTTCCCGCTGTCGGCGGCAAGCTATCGCAGCATGGGCAAGATGAAGCTGGTCACACCGAAGATGACCGCGATCCGCGAGCGCTTCAAGGGCGAGCCGGCCAAGATGAACCAGGCCATGATGGAGCTCTACAAGACGGAGAAGATCAATCCGCTTGGCGGCTGCCTGCCGATCGTGGTGCAGATCCCGGTCTTCATTTCGCTCTACTGGGTGCTGCTGGCGTCGGTCGAGATGCGCAATGCACCGTGGCTGGGCTGGATCCATGACCTGGCCGCGCCAGATCCGTTCTACATCCTGCCGGTGATCATGGCCATTTCCATGTTCATCCAGACCAAGCTGAACCCGACGCCGCCGGATCCGGTCCAGGCCAAGGTGATGATGTTCATGCCGATCCTGTTCTCGGTGATGTTCTTCTTCTTCCCGTCGGGCCTGGTGCTGTACTGGGTCGTCAACAACGTGCTGTCGATTGCACAGCAATGGGTCATCACGAAGAACATGGAAGTCACCAAACCTGCCTGACAGGGGTCGATCCAGGCGCGCCGTTTTGTGCGGCGCAATGTGGTTGCTGAAAGACAAAAAGCCTGTGCGCAACCGCCACAGGCTTTTTTTATGACTGCACAACACTGATCAACCCTTACACTTTCCACCATGAACCACGACACTTCTCCCATCGCTGCCATCGCCACCGCACCCGGGCGCGGCGGCATCGGCGTGGTCCGCGTCTCCGGCAAGCAGATCGGCGCCGTCATCGAGGCGGTCTGCAAGCTGGCGCCAGGCGCGTCACTGCAGCCGCGCCATGCGACGTTCACCAGTTTTCTGAATGCCGACGGCAGCATCATCGACCAGGGCCTGGCGCTGTACTTCAAGGCGCCGCATTCCTACACTGGCGAAGACGTGCTGGAGCTGCAGGGGCACGGCGGTCCGGTGGTGCTGCAGATGCTCCTGGCGCGCTGCCTGGAAGCCGGGCAGGCGATCGATTTGCGGCTGGCGCAACCGGGCGAATTCACCCAGCGCGCCTTCTTGAACGACAAGCTCGATTTGGCCCAGGCCGAAGCCGTGGCCGACCTGATCGATGCCTCGACCGAGGCGGCGGCAAAATCGGCTTCGCAATCGCTGTCAGGCGTGTTCTCCCAAGCGATCCGATCGCTGGTCGAGCAGGTGATCCGCCTGCGCATGCTGGTCGAGGCGACACTGGATTTTCCCGAAGAGGAAATCGATTTTCTGGAAACCTCGGATGCACGTGGGCAGCTGGCCGGGATCCGTGCTGAACTCGACAGCGTGTTCCGTCATGCGGCCCAAGGCGCATTGCTGCGTGACGGCTTGAACATCGTCCTGGCGGGTCAACCGAACGTAGGCAAGTCGTCGCTGTTGAACCTGTTGGCAGGATCGGATGTGGCGATCGTCACGGCGATTGCCGGCACCACCCGCGACAAGGTCACCGAAACGATCCAGATCGAAGGCATACCGCTGAACATCGTCGACACCGCCGGCATCCGTCATCCGGACGAAGCCACCGACGAAGTCGAGCGGATCGGCATCGAGCGCACATGGCACGCGGTGCAGCAGGCCGACGTCATCCTGCATCTGCTCGACGCCACGCACGGCCCGACCAAGGGCGATGAACAGATCGCCGAGCGATTGCCAGCGAATGTGCCGGTGCTGCAGGTATGGAACAAGATCGACCTGTCCGGCCACCGGCCCGGTATCGAGCAGCGCAACGACAGCACACAGCTCTACATCTCGGCCACCGATCGGCTCGGTGTCGATCTGCTGCGCAGTGAATTGCTGCGCCTGGCCGGCTGGCAGCAGACCGGCGAATCGCTGTACCTGGCGCGCGAGCGGCACCTGATCGCATTGAAAGCGGCGCGCCTCCATCTCGACAATGCGGCGCAACTTGCCGATCAGGCCGACCGGGCGCTGGACTTGTTTGCGGAGGAGTTGAGGCTCACGCAGGAGCGCTTGAACAGCATCACCGGCGAATTCAGTTCGGATGATTTGCTGGGTGTGATTTTCAGTCGGTTCTGCATCGGAAAATAGCGCACATGGACGGCGCGAGACTCACGGTCGTGCGCAGCGTAATCATGTGATCGACAAGAATGCGGGCAGCGATGAATTAACTTAATACCAAGAACGATCGTGCGCTAAAAATAGTGCTCGATCAGGCGTCAATTGATGTAGCCTTTCCGATGTAGTTTTGCTCCTCAAACCCGCACCGGAGATCGCATGAACATCAATACCGAACGGCGTCATGATCTCGAACTACGTGCAGTCATCGAGCAGGCGGTTGAATTCAAGAGATCGATCGGGACCTCCGGCGCGATCTCTTTTCTGGTCGAACATCATGTTCCGCCACCGTTGCTGCAACGCGTGCTGATGCAAACGAGCGCGCCACAGACGCTGGATTGACCGGCGCGACCGGAAGCGGCGGATCCTATTCGCCGCTTCCGGTGGCTTCTTCCGTTTGCACCTGTACTGCACTGGCTGCACTGGCTGCAATGGCTGCAATGGCTGCACGAATACGCTCGCCGAACGGTCGATTGGTCAAGGCATCGATTGCATTGGCCACGGTTGCCGACAATGGATATGGCGACTGCGCATCCAGGTCTGGCGCTGCGGCACCGGTCGCCTGCCAGCACCGACGCAGGCGCGGCAG
>JAYUWF010000463.1:0-8394 GCA_043753685.1 Herminiimonas sp. | reverse complement strand
ACCCGGCCGTCGTCGGCGCGCGAACTGCCGATGATGTCGTTGGTAAACATGCCGGCGATGTTCAGGTTCTTTTGCCGGGCTTTCTCCGCCCAGTCGGTGGAGCCGAACAAGCCCTGCTCCTCGGCCGCCACTGCCATGAAGACGATGGTCGCATCGAACGAGTGCTTGGCCATGACGCACGCCATTTCCATCACCGCCGCCGTGCCCGATGCGTCGTCGGTGGCGCCGGGTGCCGCGCCCTTGACGTCGAAATGGTCGCTGTTGATCGAGTCGTAATGGCCGCTGACGACGTACATCCGGTCGCGAGATTCCTTTTGCATGCCGGGCAGCGTCGCCACCACGTTGACGATTTCGGTCGGCGCCGCCAGGCGCGGCCCGGCCGGCTGTATATGGCTGTCGAAGGCGACCTGCAGACGGCCGCCGGCGGTAGCGCCACAACGCTCCAGTTCCGCCTTGATCCAGCGCCGCGCCGCGCCAATGCCGACTGTATCGGACACTGTGTCCGACGCCGTGTGGCGGGTGTGGAAGCCGACCAGCTTCTGCACGTACGCTTCGATGCGTTGCGGCGAAATCGCAGCGACGATCTGCTCGATTTGCGGCTGGCGCGCCTGGGTGTCGACAGTGGCGGCAAGACCGAGGCCGGGCAACGTCAGCAACACGCCGAGAAGCGGGCTCATGGCGAAGCCGAGCGGAGAACAACGGGGGCGGAGCAAGCGGATCATCGAAGATTCCTGAGCGAGGTGAAAGGTCGGGCAGCGCTGGCGCGATACAAACCCGGGCGACCAGATGGTAGAACATTTATTGGTTTTATGAAATTGCCTGCCAAATCTTTCGAACCGGCGCAAGGCAAAACGGGACGCGCTGCTAATGCAAGCGCGCCCCGCCAATCGTCGTGGTGCAGTTGTACCGAATGTCGGGCGACGTCCGGCGATGCTGGAGTCGATGTTGAGTTTTACGCAGTCTGCATCGAGTGTCAGCGGCACGCTTTAATCCCGCTGCATGGCTTATGCGTCTAATACGTCTTGTATGGCAAGAACTTACCCGACAAGACCACATTTACCCGATCGCCCTTCGGGTCGGCTTCGCGCTGGATATCCATCGAAAAATCAATCGCGCTCATGATGCCGTCGCCGAATTCCTCATGGATCAATTCCTTGATCGTGGTGCCGTAGACGCTGACGATTTCATACCAGCGGTAGATCAGGGGATCGGTTGGCACCGATGTGGCCAGCGATCCCTTGTAGGGCACGATCTGCAGCCAGGCGGCTTCTTCATCCGACAGATCGAACAATTGTTGCGCGACTTCGGCCTGGGTCTTGGTGAACGTCATCTGGCCGAGGCAGGCAGCGGTCGTCCATTCCTTGCTGGCGCCGAGCTTCGGCGCGATGTCGGCCCACTTCATGTGGTTCTTGACCTTGGCACTCAGGATTTTCTGGGTAACGGTAAGGCGGTCCATGCGGTTTTCTCCTTCAATTGACGGGTAAGGGTTGGGATTGCGGCGCGGCGCCGGCCAGTCCCGGCGATACTTCGTCGGGCATCCAGTAGGCGGGCAGCGCTTCGCCCTCGAACTTTTTCGAACGATGCACCAGGAAGTCCACCAGGTGATTGCGGATCTTGTAGAACTGCGGATCGTGGTGCATGTCGGTCCGGGTGCGATTGCGCGGCATGGTGTTGCGCACGATCTCGGCGATCCGGGCACGCGGGCCGTTGCTCATCAAGATGATCTTGTCGGCTAGCAGAATCGCTTCATCGACGTCATGCGTGATCATGAAGACCGTCTGATGCGTTTCCTGGCAGATGCGCAGCAATTCGTCCTGGATCACGCCGCGCGTCAAGGCGTCGAGCGCGCCGAACGGCTCGTCGAGCAACAGCATCTTCGGTTCGATCGCAAAGGCGCGGGCAATGCCGACCCGCTGCTTCATGCCGCCGGAGAGTTGCGACGGCTTTTTGTCGGCGAAGGTTTTCAGGCCCACCATATCGATGTAGCGCATCGCATGCGCATCGATCTTTACGCGGGGCCATTGCGGCCAGCGCGACTTGACGGCGAAGCTGACGTTTTGCAGCACGGTCAGCCACGGCATCAGGGCGTGACCCTGGAACACCACGCCGCGCTCGAGACTCGGTCCGGCGACTTCGCGATCGTCCATGAAGACATTGCCGCCGGTGGCCGTATCCAGGCCGGCCAGCACGTTGAGGATGGTGGTCTTGCCGCAGCCGGAGTGGCCGATCACGCAGGCGAACTCGCCGCGGTCGATGCCGAAATGGACGTGCTCGAAAACCGGTACCGGACCGTAGGCCTTGGCCAGATCCTCGACCTGCAGGAATGGCTTGGTGTGTGTTGCAAACATCCGCTTACTCCGAATAGGTGACGGCCTTTTGTAGCCGGGCGAATGCCATGTCGAGGATCATGCCGACGATGCCGATCATCAGGATCGCGAAGATCACGGAGGTTAGCGACAGATTGTTCCACTCGTTCCAGACGAAGTAACCGATGCCGGTACCGCCGACCAGCATTTCGGCCGCCACGATCACCAGCCAGGCGATGCCCATCGAGATGCGCATGCCGGTCAGGATCGTCGGCGCAGCCGCCGGCAGGATCACCAGGAAGGCGCGCCGCAAGGGAGCGACTTCAAGCGTCTTGGCGACATTCAACCACTCGCGCCGCACGCCGGAGACACCGAAGGCCGTATTGATCAGCATCGGCCAGACCGAGCAAATGAAAATCACGAAGATGCCCGAGATCGCGGAATCCTTGATCGTGTACAGCGCGATCGGCATCCACGCCAGCGGCGAGATCGGTTTCAAGACCTGGATGAACGGATCGAAGGCTTTATAGAGCAGCGGCGACATGCCGATCACGAATCCCAGCGGAATCGCCAGCAGCGCCGCGCACAGGAATCCCAGGGCCACGCGCGCCAGCGAATAGCCGATCTGGATACCGATGCCCTTGTCGTTCGGTCCCTTGTCGTAGAACGGGTCCGACAGGCTCTTGAGAGCGGTTTCGCCCATCTGTCGGGGCGTTGGAAAATCGCTGGCCTTCTTGCCGTCGACGTCCGAGCTCTTGCCCATCATCTTGGCGTATTCGGCTTCCTGCGCCGTCATCGCCTTGGCCGGCGCCACCGAACGCGGCAGGGTTGCGGTATGCCAGATACCGATCAGCAGCAGCAGGATCAGTACCGACAGCAGCGCCGCCTGTACCGTCAGGGAAAAACCGCCTGGTTTTTTCATGATCCGGTCCTAGATGCGCTTGATCGCAAAGCTGTTGGCATAGGCTTCAGCTTTCGACGCATCGAACTCTTTGCCCATGATCATGTACTTCTTGTAGGCGCCGTCCGGCGTCTTCTGGCCGAGTTCCTTCATGCGCGCCTTGGCGTCGGTCAGCAGGAAGACTTTTTCGGCGATGTCCTTGTAGTTGACGTCACCCTTGATGTAGCCCCAGCGCTTCATTTGCGTGAGCATCCAGACCGCCATCGAATCCCACGGCACCGGATCGAAATCGGCGCGGTCCGGCACAGTGCGGATGTTGCCCAGGCCATCGGCGAATTTACCGGTCAGCACTTGCGTGAGCACCACTTCCGGCTGGTTAAGGTAGTTCTGCGGCGCGATGACCTTGGCGATCAATTCGCGGTTCTTGGCGTCGCGCGCCATGGCGGCAGCCGTCAGTATCGAACGGTACAGGGCGGCAAAGGTATTCGGGTTCTGCTTGATGAACTCGCCGGAGACACCGAAAGCGCAGCACGGATGCCCATCCCAGATTTCCTTCGACAGGATGTGGATGAAGCCGACATCGTCAAACACGGCGCGCTGGTTGAACGGATCCGGCCCAAGGAAACCGTCGATGTTCCCGGCGCGCAGGTTGGCCACCATTTCCGGCGGCGGCGTCACGCGGATCTGCACGTCCTTGTCCGGGTCCAGGCCGTTCTCAGCCAGGTAGTAACGCAGCAGGAAATTGTGCATCGAATAGTCGAACGGCACGGCGAACTTGAAGCCCTTCCACTGCTTCGGATCGCGCTTGTCCTTATGCTTGTTGGCCAGCGTGATGGCTTGCCCGTTGATGTTCTGGATGGTGGCGACATTCATCGGTTGCGCCACCGAGCCAAGCCCCATCGAGATTGCCAGCGGCATCGGCGACAGGAAGTGGGAGGCGTCATGCTCGCGGTTGAGCATCTTGTCGCGGATCAGGGCCCAGCCGGCAGTCTTGTTGAGGGTGACGTTCAAGCCCTCCTTTTTATAAAAGCCGAGCGGGTCGGCCATGATCAGGGGCGTGGCGCACGTGATCGCAATGAAACCGATTTTCAGGTCCTTCTTTTCCAGGGCGCGCTTGTCCTGCGCCATGGCCTGCATCGTACTGATCGGCAGCACGCTGGCGATCGCTGCCCGGGCCGTGCCTGCGCCGACCGCTTGCAGGAAGCGCCGCCGCATGCCGTCGTTCGGAAACAGCGCCTTGACCATCGCCGCTTCGATGAAATCCTGGGACAGCGCTTCCGAATCGGTGCCGCGCGCGCGCAACCGTGCCTGCTCCGCCACATCGTGGGCAGCCTGGCTGGCGTGCGCGCCGCAGGTGCAACCACCCAGGGCCTGGCCTGCTTCGTAGGGACGATAGAGATTGGTCATGGTGCGCGCTTTCCGTTAATGAGAGGAACACAGTTATCGTTGCTAGTTAGCAAATCGCGTGCCAAAACTATTTCGCCAATTCAGTGCTGTTCCGAGTTGAGTCGCACCAACATTGACGCTCGGCGCACCATGGGCGGGAGCCCGGACGCGCCCTGAGCCAGACGAAGGGATAAACAGTGACAAGCGCGGTAGAAGTTCTGGCCTGTGGCTTGCGTACAATCTGGCCATCAGGCATCGCAAGCCGAACCAGCGCTGTCGTAAATGAGCGATCGGGAAAATTCTTATGAAAATCGTCAGCATCAATGTGGCCCAGGTAGGCAACCTGTTCGCCGCGGCTTCCGGCCAGTCCCATGTCGTCAAGACCGGCATCCACAAGCTGCCGGTAAGCGGCCCGGTGCAGGTCGGGCGCATGGGATTGCAGGGCGACGAGCAAGCCGACCTGACGGTGCATGGTGGTCTCGACAAGGCGGTCTATGCCTACCCGTCCGAGCACTATGCGTTCTGGCAGGCGCAGCGCGATGCCAGCCTGAAGCGCGATGTCGCCGATGCATCGCTGCCAGCCGGATCGATGGGCGAGAACCTGACGTTGACCGGCTTGCTGGAAACCGAGGTCTGGATCGGTGACCGCCTGCACGTGGGTAGCACGGTGCTGCAGGTGAGCGAACCGCGCAATCCCTGCTTCAAGTTCAATGCCAAGATGGGGTTGCCGCATGCATCGAAGGTGATGGTGCAGAGCGGCTTCAGCGGTTTCTATCTGCGTGTGGTCGAAACAGGAACCATCGTCGCGGGCGACGCGATCCGGCTGGTGCCGGGCGTTCGGGACGTGACGTTATCGAGCCTGCACGAGCGGCGGCGCAACGGGCGCCAGTACGATCTGTTTTAAGAAGGCTGCAGACAGCGCCTCAATCGTTCTTCAGCGAGCTCGCCAAGCTGGGAGGCGGCGCCGACACCGCACGGCGCACATGCGGCGCGCTGTGCGTCCACAGACGCGTCCAGCCCGGTGGCCAGGCCAATGGCGGGCCGCTGTACTCGGGCACATTGCGCTTGACGGCGATGATCGGTACGCCGGCCGCGCTCGGACCGGTGCGCTGGTCCCAGTTCATGCTGAATGCATAATTCGGTAACAGCAGATCGCAGGCCGCCGCGAACCATTCGGTATGGTCATCGTCTCGGCCGAGTGCTTGCGACATGCCTTGCGGGTCGACCTGCGCCAGTGCGCTGGCGAGCTCGGCGGCTGTCGCGCCCGGCGCATCGCCCCACCCCATCACCGGATTGAAATTGTAATCGGCGCCAGAGCCGTACCAGCCTTCGCGCCAGGGCCGCTGCATCCAGTTGCGCTGGCCGGTAAACAGGTGCCAGCGCCAGTGCAGTCCGGACGGCTTCGGCCAGCTGTAGAGATACAGCCGCTGGTAACCCGCGCCGTGCAATTCGCGCACCATCGCCATGAGCCGCGCATGCGGCATGCGGTCCGGCGGCGCACGCCGAAACAGGATCGGTTCACCATCGGCATGCTGCACTTCATCCGATGACAGATTCAGGTCGAGCGTACGGACTTCACTGCCGAACCGTGCGGCGATCCAGCCGGTCAGCAAGTTGACCGACGTGATGACGCCATAGCCGCGATGGCGATGAAAAATGACGGTGCCGGGAGCAACGGGTTTCATGAGATCGGAATAAATTTTTTGCGCTCGGAGAATGCAGGATGGTCGCTGCGCTCGTCGGCGTTGGTGTTCCAGAACGATGGATCCGATCGGTAGTGTAGCGGGAATCGGCGTGGCGTTGGGGTATTGGTTTTACAGGTAAAAATTATTCGCGGCGACGGCGCGGTATGATGATTTCCCGTGTCGACCGCACAGCAAATAAATTTAATTTATGACATTACGCATCATCGCCACCGGTGGCACCTTCGACAAGCATTATGATGAAATCAAGGGTTCCCTGGTCTTCGGCGCCAGCCATTTGCCGCAAGCCTTGCGACGCGCCCGCATCGCGCAACCGGTGACGCTCGAAGCGCTGCCGCCGCTCGATTCGCTCGACATGCAGGATGCCGATCGGCAGCGCATTCTCGAGGCTTGTGAGCGCGCGGTCGAGGCGTCGATCGTGATCGTTCACGGTACCGACACCATGCCGGAAACCGCACAGGTTTTGGGCCTGGCAAAGTTGGCCAGGACCGTGGTGCTGACCGGCGCCATGATTCCTTACGAGATCGACGGCTCGGATGCGCTCTTCAATCTGGGCTTTGCCTGCGGCGTTGCACAAGCCCTGCCGCCGGGTGTGTACGTTGCCATGAATGCACAGGTTTTCGCGTGGGACAAGGTCAGGAAGAATCGTGCTGCGGGCATCTTCGAGGCACTCTGAGAAAGTTGCATAGAGGAACTTTGTACCCGTAAAAGAATCAACTCGATAGACTGGACACGAAGCGTACCGAAGGGCTCGGCACCGCTGCAACAGAATGTAAAAACATCCATCGCGCACGGCGAATTCACTTATCGTCGATCGATCTGCGTCGTTGCTTCCGATTAATTTACTGGAGGTGCCTGAATGGCAACTCAGCAAGCGATTTCCCGATTCGACACATTTTTCACTCCGTCCGGCAAGCTGACGCAGGCCGTATTGTCGGCTGTGCTGTCGGCTCTGCTGTTGAATGCCTGTGGTGGTGGCGGCAGCAGCGCCAGCAATGCCACGGTGGTCACCGATCCGGTGGCGCCGGTATTGACGGTTGCACCGGGCACCCCCACTGCGTCGCCGCCGGCGCCGGTGACCAATCCGGGCGCGCCTCAACTGACGGGCAACACTGCTACGGATGGCTTCAACTGGTTCAATTATCGACGGCAGTTGCTGGGCGAGCCGCAATTGGTGCGCACCGCCACGATCGACACTGCAGCCCAGGGCCACTCCCAATATCAGCAATTGAACAACACTATTTCGCATGAGCAGATAGCCGGCAAGCCCGGCTTCACCGGCGTAGCCCTGCCGGACCGATTGCAGGCTGCGAACTTCCGTTTCTTGCGCAACAGTTATGCGTATGGTGAAGTCATTTCCAGCACCAGCGACGCCTCCGGCGTGAATGCCGCCGAAGACCTGATCACGGCGATCTACCACCGCTTCGCAATCTTCGAGCCGATGTTCCGGCAGGGCGGCGCAGGCTCGGCAGTGTCCTCCAGCGGGCGCACGTATTTCACGGTGGATCTGGTTGCCGACGGGCTCGACCCCTTTCTCGGGCGCGGCAAATTTCTGGTGTATCCGGTCAATGGCCAGCAAGGGTTGCCGCCGGTGTTTTTCAGTGACTACGAGTCGCCCGACCCGGTTGCCGGCCGCAACCAGGTCGGCTACCCGATCAGCATCCACGCCGACATCACCTCGACCGTGGCAGTGACCAGCTTCACGGTCCGCCCTCGTGGCGGCAGCGTCCTGCCGGCGCAACTGCTCGCGCATGCGAGCGATCCGCAAACGCCCGCCTCGGCAGCGGCGCTGATTCCGCTGGATGTGCTGGCGGGGAACACGACTTACGACGTGCAATTTGCCGGTGTCGTTGACGGTACGGCTGTTACCCGTGCCTGGTCGTTCACGACACGATGATCCGCCGAGGCGTCCCGCGCCCTGATGCCAGCCATTTCTTGCTCGGTACATCGCTTAAACCAGCAACGCGCTGATGGCGAATCGGGTGAAATCGACGTTCGCAGCCATCAATAAAAATAAATAAATAAGTACGACGGCAGCCATCGGAATACCCGACGGCCGTCAGAAAATGATATCGCTCAGCCAGACAGCTCACGACAA
>JAYUWF010000462.1:0-8404 GCA_043753685.1 Herminiimonas sp. | reverse complement strand
CCGTAGGTGAAGCCCCAGGCATCGGCTGCGTAGTCGAAGGCCCCGGCATCGATGATCGACCAGTTCAGGAAATCGCCGCGCGGATCATGGGCATAAGTGTTCGTGTCGAAGATATCGGTGACGGAAAATTTTCCGATGGTGAGCGTGACGTTGTTGGCAGCCCTGGTGCCCGCCAGTTGATTCGCGGCGGCCTCGGTTTTCACCAATTCGCCAGGCAGGGGAATGACCTGGCGGAGGAAGGCTCTCGGCATGCGCAGATACGGCGCATTCGCGCCGATCTTGTAGGCTTCGCCACTCGGAAAGCCCGCCATGCCGACCGTGTTGCTCAGTCCAAAGCCCTGATCGATTTCGGGATTGATCCAGAATTCGGCGCCACGCCACAGCCGCACGCCGGCGTAGAGCGTGAGATCCGTGGTTTCCTCGGTGCGGCCATTGGCGATCAGGCTGTTGGCGCCGCTGTACGGGGACGTGAACCGGCGATGCCTTTGGGTGACGTTTGTCACCTGGCCGTGCAGTGCCCATTCCTGCGGTGCGGACGCGTCCTCAGGCGTGTTGGCGAGCTCGGTCGGGATCATCTCGGTGGGTTTGCCTGCCGGTTGTTCCCCGGCTGCGGCCATGGCCGATCCTGCGAATGTCGCGAACAGACAAATGGATGCCGCCACGACCTTGCCGTGTGTGCGTCGAGGGCGAAAGCAGGATTTGAGTGATGCCGTGTCGGTCCGAACCTTGATCATCGGTTGTCCTTTTTTAATCGTGGACGCAATTATGATCGTAGTTGCCCACCGATGACATCGACGGATGCAACGAACGGGTAAAAACAGCGCGCAGCTGCCCTCGCCCGCTATCGCCGCCGGGGTTTCTCACGGAATAAGCGGCGTAGCCGACGCATGATTGTTTTTACAGTGCCTTATTATCCTTCCATCAATTTCTCATTTAATACCGGAGTCAGGCATGCGTCGATCATTCCTTTTTGCCGCGATGGTCATCACAACCGGCGGCTTATCGCTCGGGTCGGTTGCGGTCGTGATGGCGGCCGAACCGGCCATGGGCGGCCATCATCATGCAGTCCCGGCCGCCGTACCGCCGGCATTCGTCGCCAGCCGTGAAAAATCGTACAGCGCCCTGGTCGACGACGCCATGGCAATCATGAACGACGGCATGGCGAGAGCGCCGATGAACGGCCAAGCCGACCATGATTTCGCAGCGATGATGATCCCGCATCATCAGGGCGCCGTCGACATGGCCAAGGCAGAGCTTTTGTACGGTACCAATCCGGTCCTGCGCCGACTGGCGCAGGAAATCGTCATTACCCAGGGCCAGGAGATCCAGGTGATGCAACTGGAACTGAAAAAACCATCGGCGGGTTCACCTGCCAGACCCTGACGCCTGTTCGCCCCAGCATTCGATCACTCAACGAAAAAGGAAATTTCCATGAATTTCAAAACGCTACCGCTGCTGGCACTCATGCCAGTTTTGATCGGCACGGCCTTTGCCGGCCAAGCGCCGGGCGCCGCTAGCGCACCCGACATCCCCATCAGCTCGAAAGACCGGGTGTATCTGAGCGACCAGTCGTCCAATACCGTATCGGTGGTCGATCCGGCCACCGAAAAACTGGTCGGCGTGATCAAGCTGGGCGATCTGACACCGGGTAATCTGGCGCCGCTCTACAAGGGCCAGCTGCTGGTGCACGGCATGGGGTTTTCGCCGGACCACAAGACGCTGGACGTGGTCTCGATCGGCTCCAATTCCGTCACCTTCATCGATACCGCCACCAACAAGGTCAAGCACACGACGTATGTCGGCCGATCCCCGCACGAGGCATTTTTTACGCCCGACGGGCGCGAAATATGGGTCACGATTCGCGGCGAAGATTACATCCAGGTCCTCGATGGCGCCACCTACGAGCCAACCAAACGGATCAAGGTGCCGAACGGCCCGGGCATGACGATTTTTTCCCCAGATGGCAAATACGGTTATGTGGTGTCGAGCTTCACACCGGAGATGGTGGTCATCGACACGAAGACACACAAGACGCTTGCCACTGTCAAGCAGGCCTCGCCCTTCAGCCCTGACCTGGCAGCCACACCTGATGGCAAGCAGGTCTGGCTGACCTTGAAGGACATCGGCAAGACCCAGGTCATCAACGCCCAGCCGCCGTTCGACACCATCGCCCTGCTCGACACCGGGCCGATCACCAACCACGTCAACATCGCGCGCACTGCCAAGGGCCAGTTCGCCTATGTGACGGTGGGCGGCTTGAATGCCGTGAAGGTCTACACAACCGGCGACAAGCCGGAATTGGTCGCCACCATTGCGACCGGCGAAATGCCGCACGGCCTGTGGCCATCGGGTGACGGTAGCCGCATGTACATCGGCCTGGAAAACAGCAATGCGCTGGCTGCCATCGATACCGCCACCAACAAGGTGGCCTCGACCATCGCCACCGGCCAGTCGCCGCAGGGCATGGTCTACATTCCGAATGCGGTGCCGGCTGGCGCGGGCACAGATAACCTGATCCCGCTGGGCATGGCCGGCGACGCCGTGCACCTGACGTTGTCGGCGCCGGGCGCGTCCGGCGTGGCCACCACCGTGGTCGTCAACAACCAGGGCCTGGTCGACATACTACAGGCGGGGGTGACCGGGCTGGAGCCGAAGAAAGCGTACTTCCTGGCGCTGTCGAACAATGCCGACGGCTCGGGTGCACTCGATCCGATCGCCAAGTTCATGGGCAATCCAGCGGGTGCCGCTGTCGTCAGCACCATCGGACCGTTGCGCAAGGCAGTGCAGGGCACGGCCGGCAATACCAAGCGCTACCTGGTGATCGCGCCGAACGTCGACGAAAAGCCGGGCGCGCCGATCCAGGTCCAGCGCTGACGCGCGATGCTGCCGGCGCTGTCGACCGGCCGCTACCGGCCATTGATGGTTACTCGAATTCCTTTGCAAATGCAGGACAAGGAAATCCAGCCGGCTTGTCCTGGCCGGCATCCAGGTTTCGACCGTCAAGGTTTATGCAATACTGCCGACGGGCTTTCGCCGCGCAAAAAATCAAAGACAACATGGGAATCAGCATGCCATCCACATCGCAGCAATCGACTGTCCAGACGGGCGCATTGGACTTCCTCATCAAACGCGACAACCTGCATGAACACAAATTCGTGCCGGGTGCGGCCAGCAGGACTACACCGCTGGAATCCGGGCAAGTCCTGGTGAGGATCGACAAGTTTGCCTTCACATCGAACAACGTCACTTACGCCGCTTTCGGCGACGCCATGTCGTACTGGAACTTTTTCCCGGCGGAAGAGGGCTGGGGACGCATACCGGTGTGGGGTTTCGGCGAGGTAGTCGCTTCGCAATGCGATGAGGTAAAAATCGGCCAGCGGTTCTATGGTTACTTTCCGATGTCGACCTATGTGGTGCTGCAACCGGCGCGGGTGACGGCGGGCGGTTTCTCCGACGCTGCCGAGCATCGGCAAGCGCTGCATGCGCTCTACAACCAGTATGTCCTAACTTCGAACGACCCCGGTTACGATGCGGAGCGGGAGAGCGAAATTGCGCTGTTGCGGCCGTTGTTCATCACCTCGTTCATGCTCGATGATTTTCTGGCGGATAACCAGTTTTTCGGCGCGAACGCCGTCGTTCTCTCCAGCGCCTCCAGCAAGACGGCCTACGGACTGGCGCACCTGTTATCCCGGCGCGGACTCGATCAGTGTGAAGTCATCGGCCTGACGTCGTCCGCCAATCTCGAATTCACGGAAGGTCTGGGTTGCTACCACCGCGTCCTGACCTACGATCAGATCACGACGCTGCCCGCCACCATACCGGTGGTGTATGTCGACATGGCGGGCAATGGGCAGGTGCGCGCGACACTGCACCATCATTTCAAGGACAACATGAAGTACTCGTGCGCGGTCGGCGGCACGCATTGGGACCAGCGCGAAGGCGAGAGCCGGCTGCCAGGCGCGCGGCCGACCCTGTTCTTCGCACCGGCGCAGATCAAGAAGCGCACGGCGGACTGGGGACCGGGCGGCGTGATGGAACGGTTTGCCATTGCCTGGAAGCAGTTCCTTGGGCCGCTGGGGACGTGGATGACGATCGTGCAGGGTCGCGGGCCGGAAAGCGTGGAGCAGGTTTATACGGCGATGCTCGACGGACGCGCGCGACCGGATCAGGGAAACATGCTGTCGTTGCCTGATTGATTCAGTGGGCGCCGGGTGCCGGGTGCCGGTCTGGTGACTGCGCCAGGCCGTCTGCGTGCGCCGTTGTTCGAAGGCCGGGCAACGTGGATCTAAGGCGGTTCTATTCAGCCGGCAGCATGACGACTTTTGCAGCGGCGGTCCGCCCGTTGTCGAGATCGTCGAAGGCTTCGACGGCGTTCGACATCGGCCGCGTTTCGACCCATTCCAGGTTGCCGAACGCGCCGCGGTACAAGGCACTCACGGTGGCCCGCAAATCTGCGGTGGTGTAGGTATAAGTACCCAGCAAGGTGATCTCCGCCAGGGTCAGCTTGCGCATGTCGATTTCGCTTGCCCAGTCCTGCAGCCCGATATGCATCACCACGCCACCGGGTTTGACGGACATGAGTGCAGCGTTACGGGTTGCCTTTGCGCCGACCGCATCGATGACGAATTCGAAGCTGTTGTCCGGCGGACTGGCATCGAGCGGATGGTAGGTCGTGCATAACGCGTGACGTTCTGCCGACTGGCGTCGCAGCGGATTGATTTCGCCCATCGTGACGTCGGCGCAGCCATAGGATCGCAACAGCAAAGCCGACAACATGCCGATCGCGCCGCCACCGATGACCAGGCCGCGGCATTCTGGCAATGGCCGGGAAAGGGCACGGATGGTCAGGTTGATTGCGTGCAGCGCCGTTGCGGCGGGCTCCGTCAACGCCGCATGGACGGTGTTCATGTCCTGCGGTATGTCGATCAGCGACGAAGCCGGAATGGCCATGTACTCCGCAAAGGCGCCGGGACGCGTCATGCCGATCATCGTCCGGTTCACGCACAGGTTGTCACGGCCCTGTACACAGTAGTCACACCAGCCACAGGTGATCAGCGGATTGGCCGTCACCCGCGTGCCAGGCTGAACATGTTTCGCCGCGCTGTCGACCACGGTGCCGGCCAGTTCATGACCCAGCACCAGGCCAGGAAGCCGCCGCGGATCATGTCCGTGAAACGCATGCATGTCGGAGCCGCAAATACCCACCGCATCGATCCTGAGAATGACTTCGTCTTTTTCCATTTTAGGATACGGACGCGCTTGTAGTTCTACGTGGTGAGGCTGGGTATAGACGAGCGCTTTCATGGGCACCTTAGCTGGCGGGTTATCTGGCGGCTTATCGGGCAGAATACCCGCCGTCGATCATGATGGTTTGGCCCGTGACGTATGAGGACGCATCGCTGGCAAGGAAGACGGTGAGGCCGTACAGATCGGGCAGTTCGCCGTTACGGCCGATGCAGGTCCGTTCCGCATGCATGGCGGCGAGTTCCGCATTGTCGAACACCGCCGACGTGAGGGGTGTTCGAAAAAATCCCGGCCCGATGGCATTGCAGGTGATGCCATGCGGCGACCACTCCTGTGCAATGGCCCGCGTCAATTGCGTCACGCCGCCTTTCGCCGCGCCGTACGGCGCACTGTCCGGAAAGGCTCGACTGGATTGCAGCGATGCGACGTTGATGATGCGACCCCAGCCACGCGAGCGCATCGAAGGCGCCAGCGCCTGCGTCAGAAAAAGCGGTGCGCCCAGATGCAGTGCAATCTGCTGTTGCCAGGTTTCCGGCGTGATGTCCATGAACGGTTGCCGCAGGTTGATGCCGGCCGCGTTGACCAGGATGTCGACATGGCCGAAGCGCGCTACGACCTGATCCGTACAGATCGGAATCGCTGCCGCATCGCTCAAGTCACACGGTACATAATCGGCTGAAATACCATCATCGTGCAGACGCCGGGCCGCCGCTTCCAGCTCGGCTTCGCGGCGCGCCACCAGCACGAGACGGGCGCCGGCCAGGCCAAGCGCGCGTGCCATCGCTTCACCCAGACCGGAATTTCCACCGGTGACCAGCGCGGTTTTGCCGCTAAGTTCGAAGAGCGCATTCAGTTTCATGCAAAATTCCCGTCCATGCCATCGCCTACTCGCTCACCGGTATCCCTTTGTCGAATACCTCGTCCGGATAATATTTCGCCAACCGGTCGTCGGCGGTCCTCGCATGCGCTTCCATGCCTTCGAGTCGCGAAATGCGTGCCGTCACCAATGCGATCTGCTTGGAGGATTCGCGCGTCATCCGTTGCCAGGTCAGCGTCTTCATGAATTTATGCACCGATAATCCGCCGGAATACCGGGCGGCTCCTTTGGTCGGCAAGATGTGATTCGTACCGCTGGTCTTGTCGCCAAAGGCCACCGTGGTCTCCTCGCCCAGGAACAGCGAGCCGTAACAGGTCAGGTTCTTCAGCCACCAGTCGAGATCCGCTGCATGGACCTCGAGATGTTCGGCCGCATAATGGTCGGAGACCGCAACCATCTCTTCGCGTGTCTTGCAGAGAATGACTTCGCCATAATCCCGCCAGGCCGCGCCGGCGGCGTCGCGCGCCGTCGGCGGCAGCGTAGCGATGATCTTCGGCACCCGATCCATCACTGCACGCGCAAGCTTTTCCGACGTGGTGAACAACCAGGCCGGCGATTCATGGCCATGCTCCGCCTGACCGACCAGATCGCTGGCGACAATCGCAGGATCGGCGTTTTCATCTGCGATGACTGCGACCTCCGACGGACCTGCAAAGACGTCGATACCCACCTTGCCGAACAACATGCGCTTCGCCTCGGCCACGAACTTGTTGCCCGGTCCGACAATGATGTCGGCTGCCTTGCCGGAGAAGAGTCCATCGGCAAGCGCCGCGATCGCCTGCACCCCGCCCAGTGTCAGGACGACGTCCGCACCGGCCACTTTCAATGCGTACAGCACGTGCGGATGGATTCCCTCGCCTTTGTACGGTGGCGAGCAGGCGACGACAGTCGGAACGCCGGCGGCCTTGGCCGTTGCAACGCTCATGTACGCCGACGCGATGTGGGCATAGCGGCCTGTCGGCACATAGCAGCCCGCTACGTTGACAGGAATCACCCGTTGTCCCGCGGTCACACCGGTAGGGAGTTGTGAACTGAATTCCTGCAGCGAAGCCTTTTGCAACAAGGCGAATTCGTACACCTGCCGGGCGGCGAATTCGATGTCCCGTTTGATGGCATCGGGGATATCGCGGGTCCGGCGCTCGATCTCTTCGGGCGAAACGATGATGTCGCCGTTCCATTTGTCGAGCGTTCGCGCATAGTCGCGCACTGCCTGCTCCCCGTTGCGCGCGATTTCGGCCAGCATGTCGCCGACCACTTTTTGCGCATTGAGGGTTTCGGTTTCCGGCGATTTTTCGGCTTTTTTCAGATAGACCATGGATGTCGTGCTCACGTCATTTCTCCGTGTAAGTTGAAGTGTTCCGGTTGCTGTGAAAATCGTTCAGGCAGGATGCCCGGCGTGCCCGGAGTCCCCGGCAAGCGCGCTTCAATCCGTCCGGTTGGCGAATTGATTCAGCTTGGGATCGCTTTCAACCATCTTCAAGAATTTGTCGGTGATGTAGTCGTTCGCTTTCGGCACCGACTGGATCGAGCCTGCTTCATTCATGAAGGTGCCGATCTTGGTGAACCAGTCGTCGACTTCGGATTTGCCGCTGGCGCGATTCATGGCGCGCAGCTGTCCGGCCAGATCAAACGTCGGGCGCATGTCGAATTCTTTTTTCATGGATGCCGCCGAAATCGATACCCCTCCCTGATCATAAAATTTCTTCATCATGGCAATCGCTTCCGGCTGATGCGCGTTTGCCCATTTCCAGGCACGCAGATAAACCGCCAGGAATTTCGCGACGTTCTGTGGATTTTCCTTCGCATAATCCGCCCGCACGATGAGTGCTCCTGGCACCATCACGCCACCGTCCTTGCCCGAGCAGAGCACACGTGCGCCGGTCTTTTCTTCCATGGTGTAGGTGTTGGGCGCCCACAAGCCACCCAGCACGGCGTTATTGGACGACATCGCCGAAATGATTTCGGATTGCCCCATGTTCTTGAGCGTCACATCCGCCTTGGTCAGGCCGTATTTTTTCAGGCAGGCTTGCACCGCATAGTCGCCGGTCGAGTTGGATGTCAGCACGATCGTCTGACCCTTGATGCTTGCCGGATTCTTGATGAACTGCTCGGCCTTGTCGCCCCGGACCACGAGTGCGTTACCGGCGGATTCATCATTTGTCAGGCCAATGGTCTGGATTCCGAATCGTTGAAACCCCAGGATGGCGGGCACCGAGCCGGTACCACCGACATCCCATGATTTTGAAACCGATGCAGCGATCTGGGGAACGCCGGCTGGGAACT
>JAYUWF010000461.1:0-2742 GCA_043753685.1 Herminiimonas sp. | reverse complement strand
TATCGGTGCTGACGATGGAAAAATTGGCGCTGTCGAGAATTGCCTGCTGCAGCGTGGTCGCGGTGGCCAGTTCCTGGTTCAGCATCCGGAGCGCCTGTTCGATCCGATGGCGGTCCGAAATATCGCGCACGATGCAGGTGTAGCCGAAGCGCTCGTTGAGCCACATTTTCGACAGCACCAGTTCGGCCGGGAAGGAGGAGCCGTCGTCGCGCCGTCCGGTGACCTGGCGTTCGATGCCGACACCGCGATTGCGCCCGGCCGCTGCCAGCTCATGCAGGTCGGCATCGAGCTGGCGCCGGCAATCGGCAGTCAGCAGGCAGCTGATCGGCTCGCCCAGCACTTGCAGCGGCACGTAATCGAACATCCGGGCTGCAGCCGGATTCATGCTTTCGATACGCTGGGCGTCGTCGAGCGTGACGATGCCGTCGCCGGCGTAGTCGACGATGGCGATCAGGCGTGCTTCCTTTTCGTGGGCCAGCGCGGCGGCCTGGCTCAAGCTGGTGGCGTTGAGTTCGAGCGTGGCCCACTGCGCCAGGTCGCGCAATGCTTCGACCTGGCGTTCGTCGAATTCACGCGGCACGTAATCGATGATGCAGAGCGTGCCCACGCGCTGGCCACCGACACCGCGCAACGGCACGCCGGCATAGAACCGCAGGTGCATCGAACCGGTGACCAGGGGATTGTCCATGAAGCGCGGATCGATGGTGGCGTCACGCACGATCAGGGCATCGTCGGCCAGTACTGCGTGGCCACACAGGGCGTCGGCACGCGGCGTTTCGGTCAGATCGGTACCGATGCGCGACTTGAACCACTGGCGATCGACATCGACCAGCGAGACCAGTGCGATCGGCATCTTGAAATGGTCACGCGCCATCCGCGTGATGCGATCGAAGCGTTCTTCCGGCGCCGTGTCGAGCAAGCCGGTGTGCTTCAGGGCGGCGATACGCTCTGCTTCTGCTGCTGCTGCTGCTGCCGCTGCCTTTGCCTCTGCTGCTGCATCGGCCGGCGTGGTGGTCATCTAGACGCCCATCACGCTGCGGATGCACTGGTACAGGGTGTCCCACTTGAATGGTTTGAAGATATAACCGTCGGAGCCGGCCTTCAAGCCGCGCAATACATGCTCGTCGCTGATCTGCGACGTCACCATGATGACGCGCAGTTGCTGCAGGCGCGGATCCTTGCGGATCGCATCCAGGATGTGGAAGCCATCCTTGCCGGCCGCACCCGGCAGCACCACGTCGAGCAGCACCAGGTCGAACACGGCTTCTCCGGCCAGGGTGGCGAGCGCCGCCGGTATGTCGGCGGCGGTTTGCACATCGAAGCCTTTTTCGGCCAACAGCAGTTCCAGCAGCTGGACGATTTCGGGATCGTCTTCCACCACCAGGGCCTTCAGGGCCGCGCCTGCCACCAGGTTGCCGTCGCCGCTGCCGTTCCCACCGTTGTCCGAAGCGCCCGCCTGATGCGAGGCAAAAAATCCCTTTTCCTGCAAGACCTGGGCGCCGCGACGTGCCTCGGCCCAGGCTTGCACACTTTCTTCACCCGACAGCTCGGTGACTTCGATCACCGGCAAACCGCCGCCGTCGAGCGTGAATTCATCTTCCGCTGCCGTGCGCCGTGCCTGGGCCGCGGGCGAGGCGAACGGCACCAGGGCGCGCACCAGACCCAGGTTCTCGAGTTCGCGCACGGTCGAGACGAAGCTGCTGCGACCGGCCTCGGACAGCGTATGCGTGAAGTCCCGGATCGATGATTTACCATTGACCATGATGAGCGCCTTGATCTGTTCACGTGTCAGATTCTTGGTGTTGGTCTTGAGCTCGGCCATGCCGCGGGCGGTCTTGCTGTAAATGCTGTTCTTATCCATGTTCTTCAATCGTCGTTACCGGTCGTGATCAATGCCCGGCTTCTGGTTAAACGCGATCCAAATGTCGCCCCTGTCGTCCATGTTGCCCCTGGCTTCCCTGTTGTCCCTGTAGTCCCTGTTGTCCCTGTTTCCCGGTCGCCGCTCGGCTTGCCATGATCGGCTGGTGTCTGCACGGCGAGCACGTCTTGCTACCTTTCGGCTTGCTGCCGTCCAGCCTACTATTCTTCCGTGTCGAGAAACAATTTCAATTCAGGCAGCAGCAACGCCAGCCGGTCGAGATCGCGCTCGCTCCAGTGCGCCGCTGCCAGCCAGCCTTTGACTTCCTGTTCGAATTCGCGCGCGCGCAAGCCCAGCGCATCGTAACCGAAGGTACCGGCCGATCCGGCCATGGTGTGCAGGAGCCGGTGCAGCGTTTCGACATGTTCTTGCTGTTGCGGCTGGTCGCGGCAATCCTGCAACGCCGCATCGATCGCCGCCAGCCGGGCCGGCAATTTCTGGCCGAAGCCGGTTTGCAGCGCCTTCAGCTTGACCAGCATCTCGTCGATCGCCATGCCGTGCTCCTCCAGGTTTCAAACCAGCGGCGGTTCGGCCCGCGCTTCCCACAACGCGCGCACCTGCTGCGCCAGCAGCATCGGATCGAAAGGCTTGGCGATCACGCCGAGGGCGCCCAGCGATTTGTAGAACGACACTTCGCTGGCCTGCACCTTGGCAGTCATGAAGACCACCGGCGTCTGTGCCGTGGGCGCCAGTTCGCGCAGTCGCGCCAGCGTCGTCGGGCCATCCATTTCCGGCATCATGACATCGAGCAGCAGCAATTGCGCATCGAAGCCGGAGTGTGCCGCCGCCAGCGCTTCGGCACCGGAACTGCAGGCCTTGAGGGT
>JAYUWF010000460.1:0-2752 GCA_043753685.1 Herminiimonas sp. | reverse complement strand
GATCCGTGCGTCGGCAAAGGCATCGCGGCCGCAGCGTTTCGCGCCTTTCGCATTGCCTCGGGCTCCTCCTTCCTCAGCACCGTGACAGTCGTGCTCACCATCGAACGCAGCCGTTCTGCCGCCTTGTCCGACCGATACTCCTGCACGAAGGACAGCAGAGAGGAAAGCATCACCATGACTGCGATGACGATGGCGCCACCAGCTGCGCCCGTAAAGAGGTTTACGATTGCCAAAGCCAGCAGTAACAACGAGAGCGGACTTGCCAGAAGGGTCAGGAAGCGCCGCACAGCGCCATGGCGGGCTTCATGTGCGATGATGTTCGGCCCATATTTTTCGAGCCGTTCATCCACGTCGCGGTTGGCGAGGCCGTCGCAGGAGGATTGCAGTTGCTGCAGTGCCGCCTCTGGCGACTTGGTTGCGATGTCGGCCAGTGCTACGGCTGCTCTTTCAGCGGCAATGATGGCTTGGCGATCAGGTATTCTGGTTAATCATGGGGAGCGACGGTGTCACGTCCTTCGTTGATCACCATCCCGCTGGTAAGGTCGACCCACGTCATGTGATCAAAAACATTTTTTACCCCTGCAGTGTTCGATGCGGCCGCGCAAAGCGCGCTGCGCTCACGTCCATCGGTGATCATTCCGCCTAACGTGACGACACCATCCGAGACACTGATCGTAATCGTATTGCATGGCGCCCATTGCGTGCCTTTGAGTTCGCTCCACAGCCGGAACTTGATGTCGCTGTCGGGGCAGGGCGCGCCGGAAACGGTAGCGTAGGCATTCGATATCGCGCGCAAGAGGTCGATGCGGCCGACGACACCAATCAGGCGATCCTTTTCCACGATCGGAATGCGCTTGATGTGCTTTGACTGCATCAGATCTGCCAACGTCTGCAGGCCCGCGCTTGGCTCTGCATGGATGACCTGATTGCTCATCACGTCTTTGACCAGCTGGCTGTGTGCATGTGTGTACTCATCCGCCAGTTTGCCGGGACCGACCAGGAACTCGAGCCAGTGCGATCGTACCTTTTCCGTACCGATCTCGGCTCGGCGCAGCAGATCACCTTCGGTAAGCATGCCGACGAGCTCACCTCCGGTGCCAATCACCGGCAGGCCGCTGATGCCGTTGCCAAGCATTAGCTCGATGGCAAACTGGATGGTGTCGGTTTCCCGAATCGTAATGGCGGGCTGGGTCATGAGTTGGCGTGCGGTCAGCATAAATTTATTCCAAAAATAGGATTCGGTCGGGGGTTCAGGAGCTTGCCGTTGCATCCAGATCGTCATTGGCGGGACGCGACAATCTGTCGGGGTGCCACATTGACGGCGCCTCGGTGGTGGCGCACCCAAATTGCCCGCATGCGCGTCAGGATTGACCAGATGAACACGACTGTCTTTTGAAAATGCACGATTGTGCATGGGCTTCCCCCAATAACACGGACACTTTTGTTAGGCATGATCCAACTATCGGAGGTGTTACATACAACAACGTTGCACCGTAAAAGCGGGAGAACGGGCCGATAGGGGTAAATATGGGGCACCGCTGCAGCAGGTCTTAGTCAGAAAGCCAAGCAAGCCGTTCATGGCGTCAAAGTTCGCTGAAATGATCATCGAGCGTCCTTGCCGCAGTTGCATGACGATCGGAGCATGCGTCAACTCTTTCAAATGGAACCACAGCGACGTCGCCTGCCCCGAAACAATGTCGGTTGTTTCCACCTGTAAAAACCAGACTCGTGAAAAAAATCGAGATGTCATCTCAAGGTCATCAGCTGTTCACATCCCTGACATTTTTGGGTCGGATACTGCGTCCAACCCGACGCTTCTGCGCCGGTATCTCCAGGCGCGAATCATGACAATCGAAATCCGCTCTTTGTCCAAGACGTTCAACGGTGGCTTCCAGGCGCTGGATGCCGTCAGCCTTTGCGTGGCGCCTGGCGAAATGGTGGCCTTGATCGGTGCTTCCGGCTCTGGGAAATCCACGCTGCTGCGCCACGTCTCCGGCCTGATGGCTGGTGATTCGACCAGCGGTAGCATCATGCTTGGCAAGGTTGCGGTACAAACCGGCGGCAAAGTGAGCCGTGACATCCGTGCGATCCGCGCCAACGTCGGGTTCATTTTTCAGCAATTCAACCTGGTCGGCCGCTTGCCGGTGTTGACGAATGTGCTTTCGGGCGGTCTGTCGCGCATGCCGTTGTGGCGCAGTTGCCTGCGAATCTTCACTGCTACTGAACGACAGCGCGGCCTCGAAGCCCTTGCTCGCGTCGGCATCGCGCATCACGCCTACAAGAGGGCGTCGGCACTCTCGGGCGGCCAGCAGCAGCGCGCCGCGATCGCGCGTGCGATCGTGCAAAAGGCGGCCATCATCCTCGCCGACGAACCGATTGCGTCGCTCGACCCGGAATCGGCAAGGCGCGTCATGCAGACGCTGGCCGATCTCAATCGCGAGGATGGCACGACCGTGATGGTGTCGCTGCACCAGGTCGATTTCGCTCAGCGTTTCTGTCCGAGAACGGTGGCGCTCAGTCATGGCAAGGTGGTCTACGATGGTCCGACCGCAGCACTCACGCCCGCCATGCTGCATGAGTTGTACGGTGCAGAAGCCACCGAACTGTTGCAGCCTGCACCTGCGCCATTAACCATCCCGGCCGCCGGCAAGAATGCCTCACCGCGATTACAACCTTCGTTTGCAGCGGCAGCCTGAAGTTGCGACGACTGGCAAACAAGCTCACTGCGTCTTCCCGTCATTCCTGCCGTTTC
>JAYUWF010000459.1:0-2756 GCA_043753685.1 Herminiimonas sp. | reverse complement strand
TCAGCGTCGATTCGAATACCCGGCCCAACGCATCCATGACTTCCGGCCGTCCTGACGCCAGCATTTGCGCCGCTTCGGTCTCGAGCAAGCTGATCCAGCTGGCTTTTTCGACAGCCGGTACGGCGCCTCCCGAATGCCCGTTCATGACTGCCGGCGCGACGCCTTCGGGCATGCCGCCGATGGTGTGGTAAGCCGCCGACGGCGTCGCGTGCGTGGCCAGTTGCGGCGCCGGCATCGGCGCGATGTAGCCGACTTGCGTAAAGCCCTGTCCATCGGTCAGGTCTTGCGGGAGGTCCTTGACTTCGACCGTCTGTCCGGGCGCCATGACGGTGATCCAGTTGCAGAGATTTTCCAGCTGGCGCACATTGCCCGGCAAGTCCAGTCCGGTCAGGAACTGCATCGCATTGTCCGACATACGCTTGACTTCCGCGCCCAGCTGCTTGGCGCTCTGGGTCAGGAAATAACGCGTCAGGATCGGTATATCTTCGCGCCGCTCGCGCAGGCTCGGCAAGCGTAAGCGGATGACGTTGAGGCGGTGATACAGATCTTCGCGAAACAGCCCTTCGCGCACCCGTTGTTCAAGGTTCTGATGGGTCGCCGCGATCACCCGCACGTTGGCTTTCAACGGTTGATGACCACCGACCCGATAGAAGTGACCGTCCGACAGCACCCGCAGCAAGCGCGTCTGCAGATCGAAAGGCATGTCGCCGATCTCGTCGAGGAACAGGGTGCCGCCCTCGGCCTGTTCGAAGCGGCCGCGCCGGGTCGCCTGGGCGCCGGTAAAGGCGCCTCGCTCGTGACCGAACAGTTCCGACTCCAGCAAATCCTTCGGAATCGCCGCCGTGTTCAGGGCGATGAACGGTTGCGCAGCGCGTGGGCTGTGCTTGTGCAAGGCGCGCGCGACGAGCTCCTTGCCGGTACCGGATTCACCGGTGATCAAGACCGTCACGTTCGATTGCGACAAGCGGCCGATGGCCCGGAACACATCCTGCATGGCCGGCGCCTGGCCAAGGATTTCCGGTGTCTCCGACAGGGTCTGCTCGACACTCGCCTCGCGCAGGCTTTCTTCGAGCGCGCGCCGGATCAACTCGACCGCCTTGTCGACGTCGAACGGTTTTGCCAGATATTCGAACGCGCCGCCCTGAAATGAGGCGACCGCGGAATCGAGATCGGAGAACGCGGTGATGATGATCACCGGCAGTCCGGGATGCTGCGCCTTGACGGTCTGCAGCAGCACCAGTCCCGATTCGCCCGGCATCCGTATGTCGGACACCAGCACTTGTGGCGTGCTGGTCTTGAGTGCTTCCATGGCATCGCGCGCATTGGAAAAACTCCTGGTGGCGAGATTCTCGCGAGCCAGGGCTTTTTCCAAGACCCAGCGAATCGACTCGTCGTCGTCAACAATCCAGATTGGCTTCATGTTTTATGGTGCTCAGGGCAGTGGTATCAAGATCCTGAAATCGGTGCATCCCGGCCAACTCTCACACTCGATCACGCCTTGATGCTGCTGCACGAAGGTCTGGGCGAGTGTCAGCCCCAATCCGCTTCCGCCATCGCGTCCCGAAACCAGCGGATAAAAAATACGGTCTTGAATGTCAGCCGGTATGCCCGGGCCGTTGTCGATGATATGCAAGTCTAATGCCAGCCTGTATCGCACCTTTGCGAGCGTCACCTGGCGCGCGACCCTGGTGCGCACCGTCAGCCGAGCGTCGCCCGCATCGATCCGCGCCGAGAGCGCCTGTGCCGCATTGTGCGTGATGTTCAAGACCGCCTGGATCAACTGTTCTTTATCGCCGCGGAATTCGGGCACCGACAGATCGTAGTCCCGCACGATCGTCAGGCCGCTCGAGAATTCAGCCGTGATGAGGCTGCGCACCCGCTCGCAGACTTCGTGGATGTTCACGTCGCCGACGATGTGCGGACGCCGATGCGGCGCCAGAAGACGATCTACCAAGGTTTGCAGGCGATCGGCTTCCTTGATGATCACCTGGGTATATTCCCGCAGTTCCTTGACGTGCCGCTCCGGCAGCTCGAGTTCGAGCAATTGTGCCGCGCCGCGAATGCCGCCCAGCGGATTCTTGATTTCATGAGCCAGGTTGCGGATCAATTCCTTGTTGGCCTGGCTTTGGTCGAGCAAGCGTTCTTCGCGGTCCAACTTCAACTGCTGCACGTTTTCGCGCAGCTCGACAAGCACCGGTGTTTCGGGATTGTCGAGCGCCGTGACGACCACGTGCACGTGCAGGGCTTCACGACCCGCGCGCTGCAGTGTCAGGTCCTGCCGCTTGTCGGCGAACTGGTGCGCCACCGCTTGCTGGAAGGCCGACTCGAGTGCTTCGGTATTCAAGAACAGGGCCGTCATCCGTTGTCCCAGCAGGGCGCGGGCCGAGGTTTCGAACAGATTTTCGGCCGCCGCGTTGGCAAACGTGATGTGCCCTGAGGCGTCCAGAATGAGGACTGCCGAGGCCAGCAGTTCCAGCCCGCCTAGCGGGATCGAAGGTGTAGTCACAGGGAGATTCGCAATCGATGAGAAAAACCGCGCCAGCAAAAAACAAGGGCCGCATCCGGCGGCCCTTGCTGGTAGCGTATGGAAACGCCTATTTTAGATTACCGATCTCGCGTCGCAGCGCATCGATGTTTTTTTCGGTGCGGCCGACTTCTTCCTTCATCGTCGCGACCCGTTCCTGGTACTTGGCATAGTTACGTTCGTCGCCGCGCCGCTCGGGCTCGCCGCCATTGAATTCCTTCTTCAGCTCGGC
>JAYUWF010000458.1:0-2765 GCA_043753685.1 Herminiimonas sp. | reverse complement strand
GAGGTGATGAAGTACCTCGGCCCGCGCGAGGTGCAGAAGCTCGGCGCCGCGATGTCGGCCATGAAGGCGGTCCAGAGCGAAGAGCTGGAAGCGGTGCTGGAGGATTTCAGGAGCGAGACCGAATCGAACACCTCGATCGGACTCGACTCGGACGAGTACATCCGCTCGGTGATGACCAAGGCGCTTGGCGACGACAAGGCGTCTTCGCTGTTGAACCGGATCCTCGGCGCACGCGACGCCAGCGGCATCGAAAGCCTGAAGTGGATGGATGCGCAATCGGTGGCCGAGCTGATCCGCAACGAGCATCCGCAGATCATCGCCACCATCCTGGTCCACCTCGAGCGCTATCACGCCTGCGAGGTGATCAACCATTTTACGGAGCGCCTGCGCAACGACGTCGTGCTGCGCATCGCCACCCTCGACGGCGTGCAGCCGGCGGCGCTGCGCGAACTCAACGAAGTGCTGACCAAGCTCCTGACCGGTAATGAAAGCCTGAAGAAAAAGCCGATGGGTGGCGTGCGCGCAGCCGCCGAGATCCTCAACTTCCTGTCCGGCGAAAACGAAGCCTCGGTCATGGGCAACCTGAAGAACTACGACGGCGACATGGCGCAGCGGATCATGGACGAGATGTTCGTCTTCGATAACATCATGGACATCGACGACCGCGGTATCCAGGTCATGCTGCGCGAGGTGCAATCCGAGTCGCTGATCGTGGCATTGAAAGGCGCCAGCCAGGAATTGCGCGAAAAGATTTTCAAGAACATGTCGCAACGCGCGGCCGAAATGATGCGCGAGGATCTGGAATCGAAGGGACCGGTTCGCTTGTCGGAGGTCGAGGCACAGCAGAAGGAAATCCTGCAGATCGTGCGCCGCCTGGCCGACGAAGGCCAGATCATGCTGGGCGCGAAAGGCGACGACGCATATGTCTGAAGGCCTGCCGAAGGAACAGCAATCCGCTTATCAACGCTGGGAAATGGCGTCGTTCGGCGACGACCGCAACAGTCGCGGCAACTCCGGCACCGTGCCGGAAGCCGAACTGGCGGCGATTCGCGAACAGGCCCGGCAGATGGGCCATGCCGAAGGTCTGGCACAGGGCCGCGCCGATGGCCTGCATGCCGGACGCATCGAGTCGGCGCAGGAAATGCTGTTCCTGCAGCAGATGGCCGAAACCTTCGGCAGCGAAATCGCGCGCGCCAACGAAGTGATTGCCGAAGACATGCTCGAGCTGGGCCTGGACCTGGCCAAGGCGATGTTGAAGACTTCCCTCGAAATCCGTCCCGAACTGGTCTTGCCAGTGGTGGCCGAAGCGATCCGCTATCTGCCGTCGCTGCAACAGCCGGCGCTGTTGTTCCTGCATCCGCTGGACGCAAAACTGGCGCGCGAATTCATCGGCGACGAATTGAGCAAGGCCGGCTGGCGCGTCACCGAAGATGCCCATCTCGAGCGTGGCGGCTGCCGCGTCGAAACGCCGACCAACCAGATCGACGGTTCCATGCAGACCCGCTGGCAGCGCATCGCCGCTGCCCTGGGCAAGAATACCGACTGGCTGGCGCAGTGAGCAAACCGTGAGCCAACGATGAGCGACACTCCGATCCTCGGCACCCACGCGCGCTGGAAATCGTATCTGCGCGATTGCCGCGAAATTTTGGCGATCGCCGAACCGCTGCAAGTCTCCGGCCGCGTCACGCGCGTCGCCGGCCTGGTGATGGAAGCGGTCGGCCTCAAACTGGCCGTCGGCAGCGCCTGTACGGTGCCCTTGCCGAACGGTGCACGGATCGAAGCCGAAGTCGTCGGGTTCCAGGACGAGCGCATTTTTCTGATGCCGCAAAGCGATGTCGAAGGCATCGTACCCGGCACCCGGGTTTTCCCGGTCGAGGTGGTGCAATCCCTGCCGCGGGTCGGCTCGGTCGATCATCCGCGGCGCCGTCCGAGCGACCGCGGCCGCCATCTGCCGGTCGGCGACGAATTGCTGGGACGGGTGCTGGATGGCGCCGGCCGGCCGCTCGACAATCTCGGGCCGCTCAACGCAGCGCATGCCGCGCCGTTGAACGTGCGTGCCGCCAATCCGCTGGGCCGGGCGCCGATCACCGATATCCTCGATACCGGCGTGCGGGCCATCAACAGCATGCTGACGGTCGGTCGTGGCCAACGCATGGGCCTGTTCGCCGGCTCCGGCGTCGGCAAAAGCGTCTTGCTCGGCATGATGGCGCGCTACACCAGCGCCGACGTGATCGTGGTCGGCCTGATCGGCGAACGCGGCCGCGAGGTCAAGGAATTCATCGAACAGATTCTGGGCACCGAAGGCCTGGCGCGCTCGGTGGTGGTGGCCGCTCCCGCCGACACGCCGCCATTGATGCGTCTGCAGGGCGCCGCCTACACCACGGCAATCGCCGAACATTTCCGCGACCAGGGCAAGCACGTCCTGATGATCATGGATTCGCTGACCCGCTACGCCATGGCGCAGCGCGAAATCGCCCTGGCCATCGGCGAACCGCCGGCCACCAAGGGTTATCCACCATCGGTGTTCGCCAAGCTGCCGGCGCTGGTCGAGCGGGCCGGCAACGGCCGCGAGGGCAGCGGCTCGATCACCGCGTTCTATACGGTGCTGACCGAGGGCGACGACCAGCAGGATCCGATTGCAGATGCTGCCCGCGCGATCCTGGACGGCCATATCGTGCTGGACCGAAAACTGGCCGAAAGCGGCCATTACCCGGCCATCGACGTCGAACAATCGATCAGCCGCGCCATGCACAGCATCACCTCGC
>JAYUWF010000457.1:0-8483 GCA_043753685.1 Herminiimonas sp. | reverse complement strand
TATCGAAGCGCACTACCCGGTCGAGCCGCATCAGTGCGCCATCGACCATCACTTCCAGTTCGTTGTAGGCCTGCACGAAACAGGCGCCATCGAAGAAGCGCCGCAATGCCGGCTGACCCAGTATGCAGGTAACCTGCTCACAGGCCAGAATCGCCGCTGCCAGCGGGCAGCCGAGCCAGGCCGCCGTCACCGCGGCCGATGGCAAGACCACCGGCCAGGCGCCGCTGGCGGTCAGGCGCTCCATCAAGGCGTGCAACAGCACGCCTTCGGCCAGCGCCTGCGCCGTGCTGGCCGGATCGCTTGCGTCCGAGGCGTCGGGCGGCGGCGCCAGTGGCACCAGCGGCGCTGGCGGCGGCATGCGTGGCGGCAGGAACAGCGGCAGCTCGAAACACGCATCGGCGCCAGCGCTGGCCGGCAGCGCCGCCAGCGGTACCGCGTATTCCGGCACCGCCAGCAGCCGGCTGTACCAGCTGTCGGTGATGACGCCGTCGGCATTCGCATTGCGGGTCCCGGCCACGCCGCTGATGATCAGGATCTGGCGCGCCCGCGTGGTCGCGACGTAGAGCAGGTTCCAGTCCTCCTGGTCCTTGAGCTGCGCTTCTTCCTGGAACAGCGACGTGCGGGACAGGCCGCGCTCCGACTTGCGCCCGAATGCGGAGAAATGCGTCGGCGCGGGCGCCTGCTGCGGCCAGTCGCACAGAATGCCGGCATCCTCGCGCGCCGGCTCGCTGTGATTCGCGTCGAGCACCACCACCACCGGCGCTTCCAGTCCCTTTGCGCTGTGGATGGTGAGAATGCGTACGGCGTCGTGTCCGGCATCGACGGCGGCTTCGTCGGGCGCGTCGCGGGCAGCGGTATTCTGCAGCGAGCGTAATGCATCGATGAATTTCGGCAGGCTCGGATAACGGCCGGCGTCCAGGCTCAGCGCCAGCTCGATGAAGGCATGCAGATTGCCGATCACCTGGCCGCGTTGCAGCGGCGCCGTTGCCTGGGCATAGCGGGCAACGACCTGTCCCTGGTCGAGGATGATGTCGAGCAGGTCGTGCACCGGCAATTGCGGCGCCGCCTGCAGCCAGCGCTGCAACAGGTCAGCGGCGCGCGCCAGCGGTGCGCCTGCCTCGGCCAGCGCGCCCAGCAGGCGCAGCCACCAGGTCGATTCACTGCGTCCGGCCAGCAGGATCAGGTCCTCGTCGCCGGCGCCGAAGATCGGACATTTCAAGACATGCGCCAGCGCCAGATTGTCGCCGGGCGTGATCAGAAAGCTCAGCAGCGCCACCAGGTCGCCGACTTCGAGCGAGTCCAGCAAGCCGCCGCGCTTGTCGGAGACGAACGGTATGCCGGCTTCGCGCAGGGCGCGTTCGTAGGATGCCAGATGCGCACGCTTTTTTACCAGCAGCATCACGTCGGACCAGCGGCTCGGCGTGCCGTCGCCGATCGCGTCGAGTTCAAGCCGGGCTGCCAACAGCGCTTGCGCCACTGCCATGCCTTCTTCGCGGCGGCGTGCGTCTTCCTCTTCTTCGCGCGCGGTGGTGAGCGGGTTGCGCATGGTGCGGGCCGCGGCCGCCTCTTTCGCGCCGGCAGCGCTTTCGGGTTGCGCCGCCGTGACGAGCGGCAGGCGCCACACCGCACCTGGCGCATTGGCCAACGTGGTCTGTGCCGCGTACAGCCGGTTGCCAGCGAACGCCTGGTTGAGCACGTCGGTGATCGCCACCGCGTTGCGCCGGGTCTGGCTGGTGCGCAGAAAACGCGCGCCCTGTGCCTGCAGCAGCACCCGGGCCGCCTCGAACACGCGCGGTTCGGCCCGCCGGAACCGGTAGATCGATTGCTTCGGGTCGCCGACCACGAACACCGACGGCCGGCTCGCATCGTCCCCATAGGCCGCCAGCCAGGCGCGGATCACGCTCCACTGCAGCGGATTGGTGTCCTGGAATTCATCCAGCAGAATATGCCGGTAGCGGGCATCCAGACGGCTTTGCAGATAGGCCGCATGTTCCTCGTTGCTCAGCAATCGGTAGACGTGCCATTCGAGGTCGGCGAAGTCGAACACCCGGCGTTCCGCCTTCAGTGCCTGGTAACCTTCGAGCCAGGCGTCGCCCACCGCAAACAGGGCCGTGTTCAATGCCAGCACGAATTTTTCCCGGCTGCGCGCCTGCAGCTGCGCCAGGGCGGCGCCGAGCGCTTCGAAGCTCGCCTCGAAGCGGGCCTGGCCGTGGCTGCCGAACGCGGCGTGCAATGCGGCCGTCAGTGCCTTGGTGGCGGTATTGCGACGTGCCACACCGGCGCCATCGAAAAATTGATCGCACAACGCGGCGAAGTTTTCCACACTGGCGCCGGCGGACAACGCCTGCTCGATGGCGCTGGCGCGCTTCTGGTTGACGGCGGTGCCCTGGCCGAGCAGGCGGGCGATCTCCAGCAGCGCTTGCAGCAACGCCGGATCCTCCCAAAGCGAGAGACGGGCGTCGCTCTCGCCATCCGCCCCGACCAGGAGTCGCAGATCTTCCAGCGGTACGCCGGCGCGCGTGGCGGCCCACCATTCGGCACGGCGGGCGATGAAGGCATCGAGCAGTTTCCTGGCCTGTGTGTCGCCCGCCAGCGCATACAGTTCCTGCAACGCGGTGCGCACCGCTTCCTGCGAGGCGTCGTTAAGCGATTGCATGAAACGGTGGTCGGCTTCGCTCAGCAATTCGGCGGTCGCTTCCGTCAGGGAATAGCCGTGCGGCACGCCCGAGGCCAGTGGCGCGATCTGCAGCAATCGCGCGAACCAGCTGTGGAAGGTATCGATCGACAGCGCCTGCGGACTCGAGAGGATCCGTTCGTACAGGCCACGCGCCAGCGGCAACTGCTGCGCCAGATCGGCTGCGGCGACACCGCGCTCGCGCAGCAGCGCGCTGACTTCCGCATCCGGCGCCAGCGCCAGGGTGTGCAACAACGACAGCAGCCGCTCCTGCATTTCCTGCGCCGCCTTGCGGGTGAAGGTAATCGCCAGCAGCCCCGACGGCTCGCAGCCGGACAGCAACAGCCGCAGCATGCGCGCCACCAGCAGCCAGGTCTTGCCGCTGCCGGCGCACGCCTCCACCACCACCGATGCATGCGGCGCGCAGGCCGCCGCAATGAAGCGTGCGGCATCGGCTGCGGCGCCATCGATTGCATAGGCCAGCGCGGCCGGGGCCGGGGCCTCGGCCTCGCTTGCGGCGACCGGCATCGGCGGCGGCTGGTTCACCACGCCCCCTTTCGACACAGGCCGCGCACCGCGCAATACTGGCAGACGGTTTCGATACCGGACGCCGGCAAAGCCGCGCCGGCGGCGATGGCCTGCATGTTGGCGGCAATCTGCTGGCGCAACTGATCCTGCCAGCCGGCGTAGTCGGCTGCGGCGACGTGCTCGATGCGCTCCTTCTGCGGCTCCAGGGCGACGTAGGCGGCGCCGTCGGTGAGCGTCGCCGACAGCAGGCCATAAAAGGCGAGCTGGTGGTCTTCATTGAGCTGCATGCGTTTCTTCAGGGCGCTCGGGCTGCTGGTCTTGTAGTCGAGCACCGCGACGGCGCCGTCCGCATGCGCGTCGATGCGGTCGATCCGTCCGTGCAGCAGGATCTCGCCGTCGTCCCAGCGCAATGGCTGCTGGCGCCATTCTTCGCCGGTGACGAATTGCCAACCGGCGGCTTCGCGCGCGTTCGCCCATTCCAGATAGGCCGGCATGGCTTTCTGCCAGCGGTCGACGTAGCCGAGCGCGGCGCCGCTGCGGGCCAGTTCGGTGGCGAAGATCCCGGTTGAGATTTCCTGCAGATAGGCGGCGCGCTGTTCCAGTCCGATCACCTGATCGCGAACGCCGACGTGATACAGGTGCAGGATCTGGTGCAACCAGTCGCCGTAATCGCGTTTCTCCAGCTGTTCGGACAATTCTTCCAAACCCGACAGGCCCAGCATGCGCGTAGCAAAGAATTGATACGGGCAGGCGACCAGGCTGGTATAGCCACTGGCCGACAGCCTTGGCGGCAGCAAGGCAGGCGCCGCCGGCGCCGGCATGCGCGGACGATTCGGCGCCAGGCGTACGCTGGTCAGCGGCGCACGGTGCAAACGCAGCGGTGCGCACCGGCTGCGCGCAAGCGATAGTTCGAGCCGGGCAATCCAGTTGCTGACCGGATTGGGCTCGCCGTTGCGCTGCGCCTGCCACGACAGGACGACGGTGCGGTTGACCGCCAGCAGTTCGGCAAAATCCCGCAGTTGCTGCAGCTGGCGCGATTCACGCGTGGTCAGGCCGAGCTCGCGCCGCACTGCGTTGGCGAAGAACAGCGTTTCGCTGGCGGTCGATGGCAGGTGGCCGGCGTCCGCGCCGACGAACAGGACTGCATCGAAACGGCGCAGGTGGGTACCGTTCAGAGGCAGCATGATGACCCGGCGGTCGGCGATCGGCGGCAGAAAACTGGTGGCCTCCAGTTGCAGGCCGACGAAGGCACGCCACTCGGCAAAGGAAAACTGCGCGCGCAGGTCGGCACATGCATTGCCCAGTTCGAGCAGCAACGCCTGCACCTGGACGCCGGCTGCGTCATCGACATACGCCTCTTCAATACCGAGCGATGCCAGCGCTGCACTGGTGATCGCCAGCCAGCCGCCGATCGGATGGCGTCCCTGGAAATTGCCGGCGCACGCTGCCAGCTGTTGCAGGTGCAGCCGCGCGGCGCCTTCCGGCACGGCGGCGGCAACCGCACGCCAGCCGCCGGCGACATTGGCGCGTCGCAGTGCCAGTTCGATCGCCATCACCAGTTCGGTTTTGTCCTCGATCTGGTCGTGCGCACTGGCCAGGTGAAACGGCGACTTCAGAAAATCCAGCAGCGCGGTGCTCTCGGCGCGCGAACTCACCACGTCGAACCAGGACACCAGCGCCGCCGCCGCTCGGGTGGTCGAAAGCTTCCAGCCGGTTTCATCGGCCACCTGGATCTGGGCGCGTTGCAGCAGTGCGCGGATGCGCCGCGCAGCCACCCGGTCCTGCGCCACGATGGCAATCGATTGCCGTCCCTCGGCCAGCCAATCGACGATGGTCTGGGCGCCACATTGCGCTTCGTCTTCCAGGCTGGCTGCACCGTAGAGGGCGAGGTCGGCCATTGCGGGTGCAGGTGCTGGTGCTGGTGTCCCTGCAGGCGCCGCCGCAGACCTTTCTTCCGGCTCCGGCGCCAGCTGCACTGCACTGTCGATCAGCTCCGGCCAGGCCTGGCCCATGCGCCGGTCGAGCGTCGCAGCGCGCCAGTCCAGCACGATCGGCAGCACTGGCTGGCGCTCCCCCCATCGTGCCAGGAATGCCTGCGCAAACGGATCCGGCGCGACTGCCGCAAACCATACCAGCGGCATATCGGCACTTGCCGCCAGCGCCATCAGGCCGTTGAAGAATGCCAGGCCGGGGTCGTCGAGATCGAGCTGGCTCTGCCAGATCGACCAGACGAGCTGCGATTCCTGCGACAACACGCTCTGCGCCGAGACCGGCAGCTGATCCAGCGCCGCCTGCCAGCGCTGCTCGGCGCTGCCGGCCTGACTTTGCATGGCCGGCAACAGTGCGGCGGTGAGCTCATCGGACAGGGCCAGCACGGTCTGCGCCAGCGGCAACAGGTCGGCATTGCGCTTGGCGGCAAATAGTTTTTTGAGCCAAGGGTGCTGACGCAATTCTGCGTACAGCGACATCAGGCGCTGGTTGTCGGCCAGCGCCGCGGTGCCGGCTGCGGCGCCGCTGGCCGCCGGCGGCTGCAGCGCCAGCCAGCCGCCAATGGTGACGATTCTGGGCGGCAGGAAGGTGCCGCCGATGACCAGCGCCAGCGCGCTCTTGAACTGCTGGGCGTGACTGAATGCGGGCACCACAACGCGGATACCGGACAGATCGAGCCGGGCCTCGTCGCCGCTTCCCAGCAGCATTGGCGTTGCGCGCAGCAAGGCCTGCGCAGCGTCGTTCCAGAAGTCGGCGCTCGGTGGAATCGGCAGGGACGGTTGCAGCATCGGTGGAAGGTAGGCAGGCGAAGGTATGACGTCAGGAAGTCGATTAGGAGATCCGAGGGTGGGAGAAACAAGACAACCACAAGGCAACCACAAGGCAATCTGAAACAGGAACCGTCCTCGATAGCCCGAGTGTGCGAAACGCAACCGTATTTTAGGCTCCCCTTGCGGCAAAATATTGGGCCCGGCACCACATTTGCTAAAAATAGGTTATAGTTTCTCCAATCCCCCGCTGTACACCTTCGTACCTGCAGTGCCCCGACTTAAATTCGGTCGACCAGGCATCATCTTCACGCCGGACCGCCGAAGAGACAAATCGACCGGGCCGCGCGCAGTCAGGCAGTCGCTGAACGTGCAAGACCGTCGGAACGGATCAAGAACCCGCATAACAAAAAAAGCAGGTAAGAAGCACACAGGGCACGCAGGCAGGTCGGCACCGGAAGCAAACACCTGGCGCGAAAGCCACATCCAACACACGTACTATTCCTTTACCCTCAAACCGAGGCAACAATGAGCGAAAACATCAAATACATTTCCGACGCGTCGTTCGAGCAAGACGTACTCAAATCCGACAAACCGGTCCTGGTCGACTTCTGGGCCGAGTGGTGCGGTCCATGCAAGATGATTGCACCGATCCTGGAAGAGATCGCCAAGGAATACGACGGCAAGCTGCAGATCGCCAAGATGGACGTCGATGCCAACCAGGCAGTACCGGCCAAGTTCGGCATCCGCGGCATCCCGACGTTGATCCTGTTCAAGAATGGGGTACCGGCTGCGCAAAAAGTCGGCGCCATGGCAAAAGGACAACTGACGTCCTTCATCGACAGTAATATCTGATCCAGCCGCGGGCGTGCGCCGGTCGCGTCGCCCGCCTGCCTTGATTTCGCCGCAACCTTGCCACACCCTTGCCGTGAGTGCAGATGGAACCAGAATGCAAAGCAGTACGCTTTTCTGAACCGATTCACGCCCGCGGCATCTGACTGGCCAGACCGATGCAAGCATTGGCAGCAACAGCAATCACAGCAATAACCGAATCCAGGCAACTGAAGCACCAAACTTTTTCCGATACACGCCACGCACCTCCCTCCCCCACCTATTACATTCCCATCCCGGGACTCTTCATACCATGCATTTATCAGAACTAAAGGCGCTTCACGTTTCGGCGCTTCTCGAAATGGCCATCGGCCTCGACATCGACAACGCTGCCCGCCTGCGCAAGCAGGAACTGATGTTCGCCATCCTGAAAAAACGCGCGAAATCAGGCGACCAGATCTTCGGTGACGGCGCCCTGGAAGTGCTGCCGGACGGCTTCGGCTTCCTGCGCTCGCCGGATGCCAGCTACATGGCGTCGACCGACGACATCTATATTTCGCCGTCGCAGATCCGCCGTTTCAACCTGCACACGGGCGACTCCATCGAAGGCGAAGTCCGTACGCCGAAAGACGGCGAGCGCTACTTTGCGCTGGTCAAGGTCGACAAGGTCAACGGCGAATCGCCCGAGATGTCGAAGCACCGCATCCTGTTCGAGAATCTGACGCCACTGCATCCGAACAAGATGTTGAACCTCGAACGCGAAATGCGCGGCGAGGAAAACATCACCGGCCGCATCATCGACCTGCTTGCGCCGATCGGCAAAGGCCAGCGCGGCTTGCTGGTGGCGTCGCCGAAGTCCGGCAAATCCGTGATCCTGCAGCACATCGCGCATGCGATCACGGCCAATCATCCGGACATCACCCTGATCGTGCTGCTGATCGACGAGCGTCCGGAAGAAGTCACCGAGATGCAGCGTTCGGTGCGCGGTGAAGTGGTCGCATCGACCTTCGACGAGCCGGCCACCCGGCACGTGCAGGTCGCCGAGATGGTGCTGGAAAAAGCCAAGCGCCTGGTCGAAATGAAAAAGGACGTGGTGATCCTGCTGGATTCGATCACCCGTCTGGCGCGCGCCTACAACACCGTGATACCTGCCTCGGGCAAGGTACTGACCGGTGGTGTCGATGCGAATGCGCTGCAGCGTCCGAAACGGTTTTTCGGCGCTGCCCGGAATATCGAGGAAGGCGGCTCGCTGACCATCATCGCCACCGCCCTGATCGAAACCGGCAGCCGCATGGATGACGTGATCTTTGAAGAATTCAAGGGTACCGGCAACATGGAAGTCCACCTGGAACGGCGCCTGGCGGAAAAGCGCGTCTACCCGGCCATCAACCTCAACAAGTCGGGCACCCGGCGCGAAGAGTTGCTGATCAAACCCGACCAGTTGCAAAAGATCTGGGTGCTGCGCAAGCTGCTCTACAGCATGGACGAAATCGAAGCGATGGAATTCATTCTCGACAAGATGAAGGCGACCAAGAACAACGCCGAATTCTTCGACATGATGCGACGCGGGAATTCATAGTTTTTCCACGTCGCTGGAAAAAAAGCGCACGCACGCAACCCTGCTAAACCAGTTCGAACAGATCGGACGGTGAATTTGCCACGCGATAAAGCGCTGGATCCTGTGTTGCACTGGA
>JAYUWF010000456.1:0-25456 GCA_043753685.1 Herminiimonas sp. | reverse complement strand
CGCGCTGCTGCCACCGATCGGCCTGACGATCTATGGCGCCATGCGCGAGCGTCAGCATGCGATCGCGGCGGCGGAAAGCGATCTGCAGCGGCTGACCGGACTGGCTGCCGCGAGTGAAGCCAAATCGATCGAGGGCGCGCGTCAGTTCCTGACTGCCCTGTCCGACGTGCCGGATCTGCTGCAGGAGCCTGCCAAATGCAGCGCGTTGCTACAGACCATGTTGAAGAAGAACCTCGGTTACATCAATCTGGGCGTGGCCGAATTGAATGGCGATCTGCGCTGCAGCGCGGTAACGGCGAATAACGCCGTCAACATGAGCGACCGGTCGAATTTCAAGAAAACCATTGCCACCGGCAAATTTGCCACGGGCGATTACGTGTTCGGACGGGTCGTCCGCAAGCATGCAATCAACACCAGCTATCCGATCTTCGATATTGACGGCAGGATCGTGGCCGTGGTCTTCGCTTCTCTGGACTTGAATTTGCTGGATCAGTTCGTTGCCGACATCGACTTCCCGACCAATGCAGTCATGATCACCGCCGATGCGAACGGCACCATCATTTCGCGCCGTCCGGACCCGCAGCAATGGATCGGAACCCGCGCCGCCCCTGCCCTGCTGGACGTGATGACCAAGGTCGGTTTCGGCACCGCCGAGATCACCGGTCCCGACGGCATCCCGCGGCTGCATGCCTTCGCACCGGTGGGTGGTCCGGATGTGTCGAATTTTACGGTCAGCATCGGCATTCCGACAGCCGAGATCGTGGCAGCAGCCAACAACGGACAGTCCACCGAGCTGCTGGCGCTGATGGTGACGGCAGCGCTGGCCTTGCTCACCGCCTGGTTCGTCGCCAACGTCACCATCATCGACCGCCTGCATGCGGTGGTGGATGCGGCGCGCCGAATCGCCGCCGGCGACCTTTCCACGCGCACCGGCGTGCGCTACGGCCGCGAGGAAATCAGCGAGCTGGCGCGCGCCTTCGACCAGATGGCCGAAGCGCTGCAACACAACGCGGCTGCGCACGAGCAAGCCCAGACCCGGCTGTTTGCCGAAAAAGAGCGTGCCGAAGTCACCCTGAAGTCGATCGGCGACGCCGTCATCACTACCGATCCGGCCGGCTACATCGATTATTTGAACCCGGTGGCCGAGGCGCTGACGGGCTGGCGCAACGACGAAGCGCATGGCAAGGTGCTGGCCGACGTCTTCAATGTGATCAACGGCACCACGCGTGAACCGATTCCGAGCCTGGTCAGCAAGGCCATCGAACTGGGCCGGGTCGACGGTGTCGGGCGCGACAGCGTCCTGATCAGCCGCGACGGCAGCGAACATGCGATCGAGGATTCGGCAGCGCCGATCCGCGCCCGCGACCAAGGCGTGATCGGCACGGTGGTGGTGTTTCACGATGTCAGCCAGTCGCGCAATCTGGCGCGCCAGCTCTCGCATCAGGCCAGTCATGATCCGCTCACCGGGCTGGTGAACCGGCGCGAGTTCGAGCGGCGCTTGCAACTGCTGCTCGACAATAGCGCGAACCAGCCGCGCCAGCATGCGCTGCTGTTCATGGACCTGGACCGATTCAAGGTCGTCAATGACACCTGTGGGCATAATGCCGGCGATGAATTGCTGCGCCAGATCACCTCCCTGCTGCAACCACTGCTGCGCGACAGCGATACCTTCGCACGGGTCGGCGGCGATGAATTCGCGGTTCTGCTGGAAAACTGTACCCCGATGTCGGCCGCCCGCATCGCCGACAAACTCTGCAAGACGGTCTGTGAATTTCGCTTTGCCTGGCTCGACCAGATTTTTCCGATCGGCGTGAGCATCGGACTGGTCAATTTCAACAACGAGGAACTGGGTCTGGCCGACTTGCTGACAGCCGCCGACGGCGCCTGCTACCAGGCCAAGGACGAGGGGCGCAACCGGGTCCATCACTACACGCCCCAGGACAGCGCCAGCAGTGCGCTACGCGGCGAGCATAACTGGCGCGTTCGCATCCAGCATGCCATCGATACCGATGCCTTTGCCTTGCTGTCGCAGGAAGTGCGTTCCCTCGGCGTGCTCGGACGGCAGGTACCGCAGTACGAAATCCTGTTGCGCATGAAGGACGAGGCCGGCAATCTCGTCCTGCCAAATGCCTTTTTGCCGGCGGCCGAGCGCCATGGCTTGATGCCGGCCATCGATCGCTGGTGCATGCGGCACGCCTTCGCCCACCATGCGAGTCTGCAGGCAGTGCCGGTTGCTGTGCTGGCCGATGGCACGCCAGACCCAGTGGTACGGCAGGCGCCGGCGCGCATGCTCTGTTCGCTCGGCGTTTCGGTCAGCGCCCTGAACGACCCCTTGTTCACGGTTTTCCTCAATGACCTGTTTGCAGAATTTTCATTACCGTTCGCATCGATCTGTTTTCAGATTGCCGAGACCACTGCCATTGCCCATTTGTCCAAAACCCTGCAATTCATCGACGCCATGAAACCGCGCGGTTGCCTGTTCGCGCTCGACGACTTCGGCAGCGGCATGTCCTCGTTTGCGTACCTGGCGCACCTGCGGGTGGATTTCCTGAAAATCGACGGCGCCTTCATCATGGACATGGCGAACGACCCGATCGATCGCGCCAAGGTCGAAGCCATCAACCACGTCGGTCATGCGATGGGCATCCGCACCATCGCCAAGCAGGTCGAGGATCAATCCACGGTCGACAAGCTGCGGGCAATCCGGGTCGACCATGCCCAGGGCAGCGCGATCGCTCCACCCGTGCCGGTGCCGGACAACGATGGAACGGTCCACTGCGCGTGATAACGGTCCACTGCGCGTGATGGCAGATCGTTCCTTGCCCACGCCGCTGCTGTTCATCGCAGCGGTCCTGATCTGGGGTTCCACTTTCCTTGTCATCACGTTCCAGCTCGGCGACGTCGCGCCGGCGGTATCGGTGGTCTATCGCTTCGGACTGGGGGCACTGATCCTGTTCGGCTGGTGCCTGGTGCGGCGCGAGCGGTTGTGGCTCGGCTGGCGCCGGCAGCGCTGGCTGGTGCCGCAGGGCGTGCTCAATTTTGCGGTGAGCTACGTCTGCACCTATGAAGCCGAAGGCTACCTGGTGTCGGCACTGGTGGCGGTGATGTTCGCGCTGATGGTGTTCTGGAACGCGATCGGCGCGCGCCTGATCTTCGGCACGGCGCTGACCTGGCAGACACTGTGCGCTGCCGCCGTTTCGATCGGTGGCGTCGCGCTGCTGTTTTCGCATTCGCTGCAGCAGGCGTGGCAAAGTCTGGCGCCGACCGGTAGCGGCGCTGGCACCGCAGCCGCCAACTCGATCGGCAGCGGACATTTCCTGCTCGGACTGACTCTGGCGCTGGCAGCGACCCTGGCTGCGTCGATGGGCAATCTGGTCGCGGTTCGGGTTGGCCGCGACCCGGAGACCAGCGTACGGGTCACCACCGCGTGGGCAATGTTATGGGGCACGCTGTCGGTGGCGCTCTGGGCTGTGGCAACGGGACAGCCGTGGGTCGTGCCGAGCGCTCCGGTCTATTGGGCGGCGATGCTGTATCTGTCGCTGTGCGGATCGGTCATCGCGTTTACCGCCTATTTCACGCTGATCAACCGGATCGGCCCGGGCAAGGCTGCCTACACTGGCGTGCTGACCCCGGTAGTGTCGGTGCTGCTGTCGATGCGTTTCGAAGATTATCGGCCGGGTGTCGTCGGTATCGTCGGCATGGCGCTGTGTCTGGCCGGTGTTGTGTGGGCGGTCCGCAGCAAGGGCGGTAAAACCGCATAGATCCCGGCGAGTTCGACCAGTGCCGCAGCAATCTCATTCAGATTTGAAAGAGTTTCCAATACGAATGGCTCATGCTTGCAGATCATCCCCCTGCAGTCGCGGTACGGCGACCGCGCAGGTGCAACCGGATGATTGCATGGAGACTGGCCATGAAACTCGTTCCCAAAATGCTGGCATGCCTAGGGAAGTCGTCGCAGACGCTGCACGATGACGCCGAATCGAAGCCTACCTCCGAGCCGGCACCCATTTCACCACGCACTCAGCGCGCCGCCGCCCTGTCAGCAGCGAACCTGCCGCCCATTCGCCGACAGACCGGATCGCCGACCAGCGCGGCGCCAAGGCACACCCGGGCTTCGTCACTACCTGCAGGCAGCTTTGCCAGCCGTCCGGTTGTCGCATCGGTCGACGTCGATCCGGGAGCCGTCACGGCACCGGCCATTGCAACGATCGTCGCGCCGGCCGCGCAGGTTGCTCCGGCAAGCGACGACCCAGTTAAAGTGTTCCCCGAACCCGGCGTACTCTTTGCCGCGCCGGAGCAGCAGCGCATTAGTGCAGACAACAGACGCCTGACGATGGTCACGCGGTGGGAAAACAATCCGCGTGAATCGGACGAAGAAAACCGTATCTACGGCACTTTCATGGCCAACTCGATCGAGAAGACCGCTGCCGACCTGTCGAGCGGGGAGATCGGCAATCTTTCTCAATTGTGGGCCCGCGCAAGGCAGGCACGCGTTGAAAGTTTTTTAGTACAAAAGAAAGCCAGCAAGCCGGAGGATCTTGGAAATTCGTTGGATCAGGACTACTACCGATTGGCAAGCGCCGAACGGGCGCCGTCGACCTTAACGACCGGCATCGGTGAGTTAGGCCGCTACGGCTATATTCATCCAGCGATTCACGCACGGCTCAAAGCGATCGGCCAGAAAGAGCATCAAACAAGAAAATTATCCGATCCGACCGAGGCCGGGCCGGCATACGCCGAATGGATCGACGGCGATTACAAGCTCGTACAGTGCCCGGCCAACAATCGAACAGACGACGCGGGCGAAAACGAAAGCGTCTTTGGCGAATACATGCTGATGGTTGCTTCGCCTGAAAATCCGCCATCCGAAGAGGTCAACTCACGATCAATGGTCCTTTGGAGCTTTCAGGTTGGTGATGTTAAAAGCGCTTCCGGCAACTTCGAACAAAGCGATTCCGGCAATTTCGAAGATACGTTTCTGTATAAAGTCAAACTCCATAATGTGATGGTGCCAGACGATGAAACCCGTTTCGTGGATACCAAGGCCTATGCAAGGACGAATGCGTCGTTCGCCAACGCGCTCAAGGCCACGGACCGGTCGGAGATTCTGGATCATGCCTTCGAAGGCTATTGGAATCTGGTGGTCGCAGCGCCCGACGCGCGGGGCAGTGCCGCGAAATCCGATTATGTTCTGCGCTCGATATTGCTCGCAAAGGGCATCGACCTGCCACCTGCGCGCGCAGGACTGGCGCCCGATCTGGAAGCCATGTCGCGCAGCAGACCGGCCTGGGTGCAGCACGCACGCTCGGTATTCGACATCGAATGAGCGTGGCGGCGAATAGCGCCAGCGCAAGCCCACCGTAAAACAGCCGATCGATTCCCATCGCGCGATGTGAGCAGCATGGCAAAATGTTGGCATGCCTACCCTGCCCACCAGCGCGACCGACACACCCGAACTGGCTGCCCAGCGCCTGGGCGCCGAACTCATGAAACTCGAAGGCAGCGTCTTCCTGCGCTTGCATGGCGCCGTCGAGGTGGGTGCGCTGCAAGTGCCGTACCGCCTGGTGCCACCGCAGGGCGTGCTGGCAAAGCCGAGCAAATGGCGCAAGCTGGCGCCGCAGGCACAGATCGATCTGGTGCGCGAACGAGCCACGCCCAAGGTCGTCGCCGACCTGCAAGCCAGCGTGCTGGCATTCGTGCGCCGCATCGCGGCGCGGGCCGAGGATGCCGGGCTGGCGCCGATGACCGTGCTTGGCGCGCTGGCCGACAACAATTCCGCCGAACCGGCGACGCAACTGTTCGAGCGCATCGAGCAGCGCGTCACCCACGCCATCGAGCGCCAGCAGGAAGAGCGGCATGCGGCGCTGACCCGCGAGAGCATCAACCTGGCCGAATATCCAGCCTCGTTCGAGATGGCCCGGCGCCTGCCGCGCCGCTTCATCGCCCTGCTCGGCCCGACCAATTCCGGCAAGACCCACCAGGCGATGGAAGCCCTGATCAAGGCGAAGAGCGGCGTCTACCTGGCGCCGCTGCGCCTGCTGGCCCTGGAAAACTACGAGCGCCTGGTCGAGGCGCGTCCGCATGGTCAGCCGCTCAAGGTCAACCTGATCACCGGCGAAGAGCGGCGCATCACCGAGGGCGCCACCCATGTCGCCAGCACCGTCGAAATGCTCGATACCCGCAACCGGGTCGACGTCGCCGTGATCGACGAGATCCAGATGCTTGCCGACCGCGACCGCGGCGCCGCCTGGACCGCTGCGGTGTGCGGCGCGCCCGCCACCACAATCTATCTGGTCGGCGCCCTGGAAGCGCGGCGCGCGGTCGAAGCGCTGGCCGAGCGGCTCGAGTGCCCCCTGGAAGTGCATGTCTTGAAGCGAATGAGGCCGTTGACCATGGAGCCCGGCCCGGTACGCAAGTTGCGCAATCTGCGGCGCGGCGATGCCGTGATCGCGTTTTCCCGACGCGAAGTCCTGATGTGGCGCGACATGATCGCCGAGCACGGCTTTTCGGTGGCGACCATCTATGGCAACCTGTCGCCGGAAGTGCGGCAGGCGCAGGCGGCGCGCTTTCGCGATGGCTCGGCCGATATCGTGGTGGGTACCGATGCGATTGCGATGGGATTGAATCTGCCGATCGAACGGGTGGTGCTGACGACCTCGGTCAAGTACAACGGTGTCGAGGAAGAAGAATTGCCGGCAGCGCTGGCGCGCCAGATTGCCGGGCGGGCCGGCCGTTTCGGCGTGCATGAAGCCGGTTTCGTGGCCGGCTACGACGATTACACGCACGAGGTGGTGGGCTCGCTGCTGAAGGAAAAAATCGCTGCGCTGGCGACGGCCGGTTTTTCGGTGGCGCCGACGCTGGAACATCTGCATCGCATCTCGGCCGTCACGCAAGAACAATCGCTGAGCAAGCTGTTGCGCCGCTTCATCCACAACATCGATGTGCCGGACGGTTTTTTCTATCCACGCATCACCGAGGAACAGACCGACCGCGCCCTGTGGCTCGACACCCTGGCCTTGTCGATCGCCGAAAAATTCACCATGTCGCTGGTGCCGCTGTCCTCGCGCATTCCAGCGCTACAGCTCGCGTGGGAAAACTGGGCCCGCTCGCTGGCCAAGCGGCGCGTCTGCACCTTGCATCGCGACTCGCACGGCATCGCGGGCCAGAATCTGCAGCAGGTCGAAGATACCTGCCGCATGTATTCCGCCTATGCCTGGCTCAGCTTCCGCCTGCCGGAGATATTTCCAGACGGCGAACTGGCGCATGCACTGGCGCGCGAGGCATCGATGCGGGTCGACGGCATCCTGCAATCGCAGAACGCGGCGCTGCGCAAGCGGCAGGTGCGCAAGACGAAGTGACTTACCCCGGGATTTCCGGCTCCACCAGCGTGGCCAGTTGCGCCAGCGATTCCTGCCAGCCCAGGTAGCACATCTCGACCGGAATCGCCTCGGGTATTCCCTCTTGCACGACCGTCAGCTCGGTGCCGCACATGACTTTCTTCAGCGTGATCGTCGTGATCATTTCGCCGGGTAGATTGGTGTCGTCGAAGACATCGGTGTAGACGATGCGTTCGGACGGCACCAGTTCGCGGTACTGACCGCCGAAGGCGTGTCCGTTACCGCTACCGAAATTCGTGAATTCCATCTTGTACGTGCCACCGACGCTGGCATCGAAATGCAGCACCTTGCACGTGAAGCCGTACGGCGGCAGCCACTTGGAGAGCGCATCGGCGTCGAGAAAGGCGCGGTAAAGGCGCTCCGGGTTGGTACGCACGATACGATGGAGATGGACGGTTCCTTTTGGCATGATCGATTTCCTTTCCGGGTTTTGATGCCAGGCGCGCCTTTGTGACGAGTCGGCATTGCGGTTGTAGTAGCCGCTAATTTACCTGCATTCCGTGGTGACGTTAAAGGAATGATATTTTTCATGTTGAGCTTTTATACTGTGTATTTATACAGTATATTAGTTGCACCGTTTCTGCTGAGAACTTGATCTTTCGGCACGAAACCTTCCCTGAACATGTTTGAACCAGACAGGAGGTTGTTCGATGATTACCTTTGCCGATGCCACTGCTGCCTCCCGCCATCTGCCGTCCATTAACGGTAACCAAGCGGCATTGCTGCCGCTTGTGGGCGAAGTAGAGACTGCGCCTTTCTTGCCAACAGCACCGTCCACAATACTACCCGCAGCCCTGCCCGATTCGGTCTGGCGTGCCAGTCAGATGGGCGCCTCGAAGGGGCGCGCCACACCTTCCGGCTACCGCACCCTGGACCGCGAATTGCCCAATGGCGGCTGGCCGGCGTCGGTCCTGATCGAATTGCTGCTATCGCAGAACGGCATCGGCGAACTGCGCCTGCTGGCGCCGACGCTGGCCGCGCTCACCCAGGCCGGCAAGACAGTGATCCTGCTGGCACCGCCGCACATTCCCTTCGCGCCGGCCCTGGCCGACCTCGGCCTGGATCTGCAGCACGTGATCCTGATCCAGACCGACAAGCCGATGGACCGCATTTGGGCGGTCGAACAGACCCTGAAAAGCGCCAGCTTCGGCGCCCTGCTGTGCTGGCTGCCGCAAGCCCGGCCGGACCATCTGCGCCGCCTGCAACTGGCGGCCGGCGGCGGTGAAGGGTTGTGTTTTGTTTTCCGGCCTGCAGCGGCGCAGCGCGAATCCTCGCCGGCGCCCTTGCGCATCGTCTGCCGCGCCAGCGCTTGCGGCCGGATGGCGGTCGACATCATCAAGCGCCGCGGCCCGGTGTTCGGCCAGCCGGTGGTGTTGCCGTTGCTGGTGCCGGCGGCCTTGCACAAACCGTTTGCGCAACAGGAACTGATGATGCCAACGGCCCAGTCCGCCTCAGTTGCAACCAGGCCAGATGAATCCAGGTCGACAGTGGCAGCCTAGCAAGACCGGCAGCCGCAGGCATTGAACAATTCCTTTCCATGGAATGATTCATGGTATATTCTTTCTATAGAAACGTGCGATTCTGTTGTGCACGTGTTCAAAGAAAGGATTTCACCATGTCCATTTCCGCCGTTGCAGACAAGAACGCCGCCGTTGCCACCACTCTGACCAAGGCCCTGGTACGCGCTGCCGGCCTGTTGCAGGTACGGCAGGCCTCGATTGCCCGCATCCTGGGCGTCAGTGGCGCGACTGCCTCACGCCTGTTTGCTGGGCAATATCTGTTGAGCCAGGAGCGCGTCAAGGAATGGGAATTTGCCGTGTTGTTCGTGCGGCTGTACCGTTCCCTGGACGCGATCCTGGGCCATGGGGACAAGGCACGTGTCTGGCTGACGGGCGACAATCTGGGCCTCGCAGCGCGCCCGGTAGACTTGATTGAAAGCGCCGAAGGGCTCTTGCGCGTGCTGCATTACCTGGATGCCCACCGCGGCCGGGTTTGAATTGAGCTTCAAGTCCAGGTCAGGTTCAATCCAGGTTCGGGACAATTCCAGGCCAGGTCTGCATTACTTTTCCACGCCCGAAGGCTGATTGCCATGTTCGTTTCGCATGTCTGACGCCGCGCTGAAGCCGGCTGCCTGCCGCCTCGATCTGTGGCGTGCCGTCGAGGCGCAGCACAGGGTCTCGACCATGGCGCTGGTCGACACACTGGCCGAGCAAGCCTTGCTGGAAGACTTGCTGGAGCAATCCAAGCCGCCACTGACGGCGCCCACGCGCCAGTTGCACTGGCTCTTGTTCACGCCGTTTCGCTATCCACCTCTGCCATCCGGTTCACGTTTTCGCGGTCCGGCCGAGCCGGGCGTATTCTATGGCGCCGAAACCCAGCAAGCCGCCTGCGCCGAACTCGGTTACTGGCGCTGGCGCCTGTTGCAGGACAGCCCGGCGCTCGACGCCATCGATCCGGTGCAGCAAACGCTGTTCAAGACTGCAGTGGCCGGTTCTGCCATCGACTTGCGCGAGCCACCGTTGTCTGCCCGGCATGACCAATGGATGCATCCGACCGATTACGCTGCCTGCCAGGAGCTGGCACGCGAGGCTCGTCAAGCGCAGATCCAGATGATCCGCTATGCCTCGGTACGCGACCCGGCTGCCGCCGGTTGCGCCGCCGTCCTGGTGCCGGAAGCGTTTGCCGCCGAGGGTCCGAGCGACAGCCAGACCTGGACACTGGCGGTATTTCGGGAGCAGGTTTTCTGGCGCAAGGATTCCATCGTCGAAGACCTGGCATTCGAATTTCGGGCGGCGCAGTGGCGTTGATGGCCGCTCGTCCCTGATCTTGTGCGGCCTGTCAGTCAGATCAGGCAGGTCAGGCGTGATATCGGCCTGGCCCGATATTTCAATCAAGAAATAAATATTATATTTTTCATTCCCCTCTTTTATACTGTGTTTTTATACAGTATATTGAATCCCATATTGTTCCCTTGACTCAAGCATGTAGTGACGCAACGGCGTTGTTCCGATTTGTTCCAATGCCGTCCCGATGTTCCTTCATTGCTGCTTCATTGTGGCTTCATTGTGGCTTCATTGTTTATTGATGTTCCCATTTCCGGAGGTCCGATGCTTGTCGGTGCCTGCCCGGGTGCGCAATGCGGCACCTGCGGCAACGGCACGGCGGGCGCGATCGGTCGTTGATCATGTTGTGGATTGCCCTGAACCTGCCGCAGTTACCGCTCGATACCGTCCTGCGGTTGCAGCCCCGCCCTGCCAGTGCCACTGCCATTGCCACTGCCGATGGCGCGTCGCCCAGCCCGGCGCCGCTGGTAGTGACCCACAAGAAGCGGGTCGGCTGGTGCAATCCGGCCGCGCTCGAAGCCGGCATCCGCCTGGGCATGTCGGAAGCCAATGCCTGGAGCATGGCCGCCAACCTGCAGGTACATCCTCGCAATCCGCTGGAAGAACAACAGGCGCTGCAGGAAGCCGCCTTGTGGACGCTGCATTTCACGCCGCATGTGAGCTTGTCTTCGAGCCTGCAGGGGTGGGGGTTGCTGGCTGAAGTGGCGCCCAGCCTGCGACTGTTCGACGGCTTGCACAATCTGCAAAGGCGGCTGGCGCGCGGGATTGCCGAGTTGGGGCTGCAAGCCTGCTGGGCAACGGCGCCCACCGCTGCCGGCGCCTGGCTGATGGCACAGACGGCGCCCTTGCGTACCCTCGACACGACCGCAACGGCCGCAACGGCCGCAACGACCGCAACGACCGCAACGCCGCAGCGACAGAAAACGCCGAAAGACCCGCGACAGGAACCACGACAAAATGAACAGGACATCACCAGTGCCCTGTCGATGGCACAGGCCTCGGCCCTGCTCGATGCGCTGCCCCTGCACGTGCTCGACAGCGCCCAGGCGCATCTGGCGACGCTGACCGGCATCGGTTGCTCCACCCTCGGGCAATTGCGGCGCTTGCCGCGCGCCGGCCTGGCGCGCCGCTTCGGCAAGGCGCTCTTGACGGAAATCGACCGCGCCTATGGCAATGAAGTGCAGGTGCACCGCTGGTACGAAGCGCCGGAAACCATCGACCTGAAGCTCGAACTGCCGGCCCGGGTCGACAGTACCGACGCCTTGCTGTTCGCCTCGCGCCGCCTGTTGCTGCAACTGACCGGCTGGCTCACGGCCCGGCATGCGGCGGTGGCTGGCATCACCCTGTGGCTGCATCATGAACCGCTGCACCGCCGCGGCGAAGGCAATACCGCGCGCAGCACGCCTGTCACGATCCTGCTGGCCGCGCCGAGCCGAGATGCCGACCACCTGGGCCTGCTGCTGCGCGAGCGGCTGGGGCATGTGGTGCTGGTGGCGCCGGTGATCGAGATCGCCCTGGTGGCCGACCAGATCGCCACGCAAGCCGCGCCCAACACCGAACTGTTCCCGACCCAGGCCAGCGACACCGAAAACATCGGCCGCCTGGTCGAGCGCCTGCAAAGCCGGCTCGGCCCGGCCGCCGTGTGCCAGCTCGCCACCAGCGCCGACCATCGCCCGGAACGCAGTCACGTCAGTCCGGCGTTGCTGCATCGTCGCACCGCCGTGCGCCGCCCTGCCTTGAGTATTCCGGTGGGTATTCCGGTAGGCGCCGGCACCATGGGCCGCCCGGGCTGGCTGCTGACGCAACCGCTGGCCCTGCTGACACGCCAGCACAAGCCGTTCTATCAAAGTCCGCTGACGCTCCTGGCCGGGCCGGAGCGCATCGAATCCGGCTGGTGGGACGATGCGCTGGCGCTGCGCGATTACTTCATCGCCGAAAACGATCGCCATGTCCTGCTGTGGATCTTTCGCCTGCGACCGGATGTGCAGGAGCGGGAAGCCGACTGGTTTTTGCACGGCTTTTTTGCCTGAGCCGGAGTTTTTAACATGGCGTCCACTCTGCCGGCCTATGCCGAACTGCATTGCCGTTCCAATTTCACCTTCCTACCCGGCGCCTCGCATCCGGAAGAACTGGTCGAGCGGGCCCACGCGCTGGGCTACCAGAGCCTGGCGATCACTGACGAATGTTCATTGGCCGGCGTGGTGCGCGCCCATGTCGAGGCAAAAAAGCTCGGCCTGCACCTGATCCTGGGTACCGATGTCACGCTCGATTGCGGCATGCGCCTGGTGCTGCTGGCGACCAACCGCAACGGTTACGGCAACCTGTCGGAGTTGATCACGCTGGGACGCCGGCGGGCTGAAAAAGGCAGCTATCGCCTCTATCGCAATGATTTCGAAACGGGTGGCATCGGCGCCTTCGATGGACCGCCGCTACAAGCCCGTGAGCAAACCCGTGGACAAACCCGGGATGCTTTTGCCGACCCGGAACGGCCGGACATGGCGCACCTGGCGCTGCTGCCGGATTGCCTGGCGATCCTTCTGCCGCAGCGCGAGCACGATGCGGCCGAACTTCTGACGCAGGCGCGCTGGCTGACGGCGACTTTCTATGGCCGAGCCTGGATCGGCGTGGAGTTGTTGCACCGGCTCGACGACGATGTGTGGCAAGACCGGTTGATCGTTGCATCAGACGCGGCTGGCCTGCCACTGGTGGCCGCAGGCGACGTGCTCATGCATGTGCGTTCGCGCAAACCCGTGCAGGACACGGTGACCGCAATCCGGCTGTGCAAGCCGCTCGCCGACTGCGGCCTGGCGCTGCAACCGAACGCGGAACAACACCTGCGCTCACGCATGCGGCTGGCGCAGCTGTATGCCTCGCACCTGTTGCAACAGACGATTGCGATTGCCGAGCGCTGCACTTTTTCACTCGAAGAATTGCGTTATCAATATCCGGAAGAGATCGCGCCGGCTGGTGAAACCCTTGGCGGCTATCTGCGTCGGCTGACCTATGACGGGGCTGCCAGCCGTTTTCCTGCAGGCATACCGGCCAGCGTGCAGGGCCAGCTCGAACACGAGCTGGAACTGATCGCCGACCTCGCCTATGAACCATATTTCTTGACGGTATATGACATTGTTCGATTTGCCCGCAGTCAGCAGATCCTCTGCCAGGGTCGCGGGTCGGCTGCCAACTCCGCCGTCTGTTATTGCCTTTACATCACCGAGGTCGATCCGGCCCGTACCCACGTACTGTTCGAGCGCTTCATTTCCAAGGAACGCAACGAACCGCCCGACATCGACGTCGATTTCGAGCATCAGCGGCGCGAAGAAGTCATGCAGTACATCTATGCGAAATACGGCCGCCACCGCGCAGCGCTCACTGCTGCCCTCATCACCTACCGGCCGCGCTCGGCCATGAAGGATGTGGGACGCGCGCTGGGCATCGACTTCGAGCAGATCAACCGATTATCGTCCTCGCATCAATGGTGGGAAGGAAGGCAGATCAATCCTGATCGATTACGGGAGTCGGGATTTGACCCCGATTCACCGGTGGTGCAAAAGCTGCTCTGGCTGGCACAGACCCTGATCGGTTTTCCACGCCATCTGTCGCAGCACAGCGGCGGTTTCGTCATTGCCCGCGACAGCCTGGCGCGGCTGGTGCCAATTGAAAACGCCTCCATGCAGGACCGCAGCGTGATCGAATGGGACAAGGACGATCTCGATGCCCTGGGCTTGCTGAAGATCGACATCCTTGCGCTCGGCATGCTCTCGGCGATTCGCCGCGCGCTCGATCTGGTCGGCCTGCGGCGCGGTGAAATTTTTACCATGCAGGATGTGCCGGCGGAAGACCCGGCCGTGTATCAGATGATGACGGCGGCCGATACGGTGGGCGTGTTCCAGATCGAATCACGGGCGCAGATGTCGATGCTGCCGCGCCTGCGCCCGCGCTGCTTCTACGACCTGGTGATCGAGGTGGCAATCGTGCGGCCCGGCCCGATCCAGGGTGGCATGGTGCATCCTTATCTGAAGCGCCGGCAAGGCAAGGAACCGGTCACCTATCCGAGTCCGGAAATCGAAACCGCCCTCTCCCGCACCCTGGGCGTGCCGATCTTCCAGGAACAGGTCATGCAGATCGCCATGCTGGCCGCCGGTTTTTCGGCCGGTGAAGCCGACAGCCTGCGGCGCGCCATGGCCGCCTGGAAGCGCAAGGGCGGCGTGCATAAATTCTATGACCGCATCATCAACGGCATGACCGAGCGTGGCTACGAACTGGAATTCGCCGAGCGCATCTTCAGCCAGATCGAAGGATTCGGCGAATACGGTTTCCCGGAGTCGCATGCGGCCAGTTTCGCGCTCTTGGTGTATGTCTCCGGCTGGATCAAGTGCCATGAACCGGCTGCCTTTCTGGCGGCGCTCTTGAATTCGCAACCGATGGGTTTTTATTCCGCCTCACAACTGGTGCAGGACGCAAAGCGTCACGGCGTGCGGGTACTGGCCGTGGACGTGACACTAAGCGAAGTCGACTGCACCCTGGAAGAATTGACACCCGACCGCTTCGGCAACGATCAACAACCCGCCGTGCGACTGGGCCTTTGCCTGATCAAGGGCCTGTCTGCCGACGGTGCGCAACGCATCATCGAGCAGCGTGGCCTGAATGTCTTTGCCAGCGTCGACGACCTGGCCCGACGCGCCCGGCTCGGCCTGCACGACCTGCAATCGCTGGCCGAAGCCAATGCACTGGTAACGCTGGCCGGCCACCGGCGCCAGGCGAAATGGGATGTGGCGGCCATGCTGCCGGCGCCGGAACTGTTGCGCGAGGCGCCGATCCTTGAAGACTCCCTGACCCTGGCGCCGGGGACCGAAGGCCAGGAACTGGTGGCCGATTACGCCAGCCTCGGCCTGACCCTGAACCGCCATCCGCTGGCGCTGTTGCGCCCACGCCTGAAAAAAATGAACCTGTCGAATTCGCTCGAGCTGCGCGGTTTCGGCAACCGCAAGCTGGTGCGCGTCTGCGGCCTGGTGACCATGCGCCAGCGGCCATCCACCGCCAAGGGCGTCATGTTCATCACCCTGGAAGACGAGACCGGCACCATCAACGTGATCGTCTGGCCGGCCATTGCAGAGCAGCAGCGGCGCGAAGTGCTGGGCGCGCGGCTGATGACGGTCTATGGTGTCTGGCAGGTCGAGGGGGAAGTGCGGCACGTGATCGCGCGGCGGGTGGTGGACCATACGGCATTGCTGGGCAATCTGGCGTCGGCGAGCCGGGATTTTCATTGACATGGTCTATTGACCAAAACGCAATGCCCGCAGTCCGCTGGGTCTTGTTAAAATCGGATACAGCCTTTTTACAGCGAATCATTGCCAATCATGCCGAACTTCTCCTCCCCGATCGACCTGCGCAGCGACACCGTCACCCGCCCCACCTCCGCCATGCGTGCTGCCATGGCGGCTGCGGAGGTCGGTGACGATGTCTATGGCGACGACCCCACCGTCAACCGCTTGCAGGCGATCACCGCCGAGCTGTTCGGTTACGAGGCCGCCCTCTTCGCCCCTTCCGGCACGCAGAGCAACCTGATCGGCCTGATGACCCATTGCGCCCGTGGCGATGAATACCTGGTCGGACAGCTCGCGCATACCTACAAGTACGAGGCCGGCGGCGCGGCAGTCCTGGGCAGCATCCAGCCGCAGCCCCTGCCGCATCAAGCGGACGGCAGCCTGGCCCTGGCCGACATCGAAGGCGCAATCAAACCCGACGATATCCATTTCGCCAAGACTCGCCTGCTGGCCCTGGAAAACACCATCGGCGGCAAGGTGCTGCCGCGCGAATACCTGGCGCAAGCCACGGCGCTGGCCCATCGCCACCACCTGATCACGCATCTCGACGGCGCGCGCATCTGCAACGCTGCGGTCCAGCAGAACATCACGATGCAGGAAGCCGTCGCAGGTTTCGACAGCGTATCGGTATGTCTGTCCAAGGGACTGGGCGCGCCGATCGGCTCGCTCCTGTGCGGCGACCGCGATTTCATCCTTGCCGCCAAGCGCTGGCGCAAGATGCTCGGCGGCGGCCTGCGCCAGGCCGGCATCCTGGCCGCTGCCGGCATCTACGCACTGGAACACAACGTCGAGCGCCTGGCCGAGGATCACGCCAATGCGGCGCTGCTGGCGCAGTCGCTGTCGGCCATCGAAGAAATCGCGGTCACGCCGCCGCAGACCAACATCCTGTATGTCGACCTGCCGGCCAGCGCAGTCACCACCCTCGGCCCGTTCCTGCGCGAACGCGGCATCATCGCCACCGTCGGACCACACATGCGGCTGGTGACGCACCTCGATGTCAGCCGTGCCGATGTCGAGCGTACGGTCGCGGCTTTCAAGGAATTCTTTGCCTAAGGCCGGCTGTGCCGCCGGGCAGCCGCGGCTGGGGTCGCTCTGCAGCCTGCTCTACTGTCTTCTATGCGGCCTGCTCTGCGGTCTGATCACCTTGCCGACGCAAGCTGCCGAGACACTGCACGTTGGCTCCAAGCGGTTCACGGAGTCATACATCCTGGGCGAACTGCTGACCCGTACCGCCGTCGCCGCCGGCACGCCGGCCGAGCATCTGCAGGGACTGGGCAACACCGCCATCGTCTTCGCCGCCCTGAAAGCCGGCAGCATCGATCTGTACCCCGAATATCTCGGTACCATCGACGCCGAAATCCTGAAGCACGCCAAACCCGCATCGATCGATGTCATCAACCGCGAGCTGGCACCGCTTGGACTGGGCGTTGCAGTACCGCTGGGATTCAACAACACCTATGCGCTGGCGATGAAACAGTCGACCGCGCAGCAACGCGGCATCCGCACGCTGGGCGACCTGCAAAAACAATCCGGCATGAAGTTCGGTTTGTCCCATGAATTCATCGGCCGCGCCGATGGCTGGCCGGGCATGGCAAAGCGCTATGGACTGGCGCAGCAGCCGATCGGCCTCGATCACGGCATTGCCTATGAAGCCCTGAACAAGGGCCAGGTCGACGTCATCGACATCTACTCCACCGATGCGAAGATCGCCCAGCTCGGTCTGACCGTGCTGGAAGACGACCTGCATTATTTTCCGCCATACGATGCCGTGTTGTTGTACCGGCTGGATGTGGCGACCCGCTTTCCTGCCGGTTGGGCCGCGATCCAGAAACTCCAGGGCCGCATCAAGGCCGCCGACATGATCGGCATGAATGCGGCAGTTGAAATCGGCGGGAAGAGTTTTGCAACGGTCGCTGCCAATTTCCTGAAAAACGGCACCGTGGCAGCGTCCCCATCGACTGCCGCCGCCGGCGCGGCAAACCCGGCACAACCATCCACCGCCACCAGCTTCGTCGACAAACTGTTCGACCCGAGCTTGTGGCGCCTGACCCGCCAGCACTTGACGCTGGTGCTGTTGTCGGTAGCAGCCGCCACCCTGATCGGCATTCCGCTCGGTGTGCTGGCTGCCTTCGTGCCACGCCTTGAACAGACCGTGATGGCGGTGGTCGGCGTCTTGCAGACGGTACCGTCGCTGGCCTTGCTGGCGATGTTGATCCCGTTGTTGGGGCAGATCGGTTTCGTGCCGGCCCTGATCGCCCTGTTCCTGTATGCCCTCCTGCCGATCGTGCGCAACACTTGTACCGGCGTATCGCAAGTCCCGCGCGGCTTACGCATGGCGGCGCTGGCGCTGGGCCTGAGCAGTCGCGACAGGCTGCTCCACATCGACCTGCCGCTGGCAGCACCCGTGATCCTTGCGGGCCTGAAAACCGCTGCCGTCATGAGCGTCGGCACGGCGACCATTGCCGCCTTCATCGGCGCCGGCGGTTATGGCGAAAGGATCGCCATCGGCCTGGCGCTCAACGACAATGCAATGCTCCTGGCCGGCGCGATTCCGGCGGCGGTGCTGGCCCTGCTGACCCAGATCGTGTTCGAGCTGGTCGAGCGCCGTTTTCGGATCAAGACCGATCGCGGCTGACACTCGCGACTGACACCGCCCGTCCTTTGCCGCATTGAGGGATAATGTTGCCTTCGCAAGAGCCGCCCGCCGGAGACCGCATGCCCCGTGAAATTCGCTTCAACGCCTTCGACATGAATTGTGTCGGCCACATTCAGCAGGGACTCTGGACCCATCCGCGCGACCGCTCCAGCCAATACCGGGACATCCATTACTGGGCGCAACTGGCGCAGACCCTGGAAGCCGGCCTGTTCGACGGCATCTTCTTTGCCGACGTGCTCGGCGCCTACGACGTCTACGGCGGCAGTGTCGATGCTGCGCTGCGCGGCGCCGTACAGGTGCCGGTCAACGATCCGTCGCTGCTGATTTCGGCCATGGCAGCCGCGACACAGCACCTCGGCTTCGGCATCACCGCCAACCTGACCTATGAAGCGCCCTACCTGTTCGCACGCCGGCTGTCGACCCTGGACCATCTGACGTGCGGCCGCATCGGCTGGAACATCGTCACCGGTTACCTCGACAGCGCAGCACGCGCAATCGGCCTGGACGGCCAGATGGCGCACGACGATCGCTACGATCTGGCCGAGGAATACATGGAAGTGGTCTACAAACTGTGGGAAGGCAGCTGGGAAGATGATGCCGTACTACGGGACCAGGCCAATCGCATCTATGCCGACCCATCCAAGGTACATGCGATCCATCATCAAGGGCGTCAGTACAAGGTCGATGCGATTCACCTGTCCGAACCTTCGCCGCAGCGCACGCCCCTGCTGTACCAGGCCGGATCGTCCACGCGCGGACGGCAGTTTGCCGGCACCCACGCCGAATGCGTTTTTCTCAATGGTCAGAGCAAGTCCGCCGTCAAGGACATCGTCAGCGACATCCGCGGTAAGGCTGTCGCCACCGGACGCGCCGCCGGGGACCTGAAAATGTTTGTCGGCGCCACCATCATCACAGGCCGCACCGACGCCGAGGCGCAAGAAAAATACGCCGATTACGCACGGTACGTCGATCCGGAAGCCGCGCTGGTGCATGCCGCCGCATCGCTGGGCATCGACTTTGCAAAGTACGACATGGACGAGCCGATCCCGACCAAGGAATCCAACGCCATCGTCTCGAATGTCGACGCCATCAACCGCAGCGCCGGCCCGGCCTGGACCAAGCGCACCCTGCTGGCACAGATGCCGATGGGCAGCCGGCAGGCGCCAATGGTCGGTTCGGCCGAAGCGATTGCCGACGCCTTGATCGCCTGGACCGAAGAAGCCGACGTCGACGGTTTCAATCTCTCTCGTACGGTGACGCCGGAATGCTTCGAGGACATCATCGAACTGGTGGTGCCGATCCTGCAGGAACGTGGCGCCTACAAAACTACGTATGGCGAAGGCACTGCGCGAGACCGGATGTTTGGGCACGCACGCCTGCCAGCCAGCCATCCGGCTGCGCGTTACCGGGTCGTTGCGACGACTCCGCCTGCCGCCCCTGGCAATCTGGAGGCGACATTGAATTCGACGTTCAATGCGACGACGAGCAACGGTGCGGCACGATGATCGACAAGCAAACGTTTCGCGATGCGATGGCGCGACTGGCTGCGCCGGTCAACGTCATCACGAGCAATGGCCCTGGCGGGTTGTGCGGATGCACTGCCTCGGCCGTCTGCAGCGTCAGCGACGAGCCGCCAATCGTCCTGGTGTGTATCAATCGCAGCAGCCGCAACAATGCTGTCTTGAAGCAGAACCAGCGATTGTGCGTCAACGTGCTGCGCGCTGATCAGCAGGACATTGCGCTGCAGTTTTCCCGTTCCGGCAGCGACGTGGTAGAACGATTCGCCGGCGTTGCGATGTCCGAGCCGCAGGAGGATTTTGCAGTCGACGGCATCCCCGGCTCGCCGATGCTCGACGATGCCCTGGTGTCGCTCGACTGCAGCATCACCGGCAGTACCGAGGTCGGCTCGCATACCGTGTTTTACTGCACGGTCGAATCCACCCGCTTTGGTACATCGGGTGCGGGTCTGGTGTATTTCGAGCGTGACTTTCACGGCACGCCGGACTCCCTTGCGGCCAAAGGTTAAGCAGAAAAAGCTCCGCAGGTCAGTTCACCCACTTGCGCGCATTGCGAAACATACGCATCCACGGCGAGTCGTCACCCCAATCATCCGGATGCCAGGAGTGCAGCACGGTGCGAAACACCCGTTCCGCATGCGGCATCAGGACAGTGAAGCGGCCATCGTCGGTGGTCACCGATGTGATGCCCTGCTGTGAACCATTCGGATTGTAGGGATAGCGTTCCGTCACACTGCCCTGGTGATCGATGAAGCGCATCGCCACCCGCGCCTGCGCAAGTTCGCCGGTCAATGAAAAATCCGCGAAACCCTCTCCGTGGGCCACGGCGATCGGCGCCTGCGTGCCGGCCATTCCCTGGAAGAAGATCGACGGCGATTCCGCCACTTCGACCATCGCGAAACGCGCTTCGAACTGTTCCGATTTGTTGCGCGTGAATTTAGGCCAAGCCTGCGCGCCGGGGATGATCGATTTCAAATTGCTCATCATCTGGCAACCGTTGCAGATGCCCAGTGCAAAGGTATCGGATCGATTAAAGAACACCGCGAACTGTTCAGCAAGCGTAGCGTTGAACAGGATGGTCTTGGCCCAGCCTTCGCCAGCGCCCAGCACGTCGCCGTACGAAAAGCCGCCGACCGCAATCACCCCCAGAAAATCCGCCAGCCGCGCGCGGCCACTGATCAGGTCGCTCATGTGGACATCGACCGCTTCAAACCCGGCACGGTGCATGACGTAAGCGGTTTCGACGTGCGAATTGACGCCCTGCTCGCGCAGGATCGCCACCCGTGGCCGCACACCCGTCGCGATCATCGGCGCGGCAATATCGAGCTGGGGATCGAACGTCAAGATCGGTGACATGCCCGTGTCGGCGGTGTCGGCGATCCGCGCGAATTCCGCATCGGCGCAATCCGGGTTGTCGCGCAGGCGCGCGATGCGCCAGCTGGTCTCGCTCCAGAGCTGCTGCAGCGCCACGCGCGGCTGCTTGTAGATCTCGCGCGCATCGCGGGAAAATTCAATCACGTCGCGCGGATTCGGTTTGCCGATGATGTGGCTGCAGGCGCCCAGGCCGTTGGCGCGCAAGACATTCATGACGTCTGATTTTTCAGCGGCGCGGACCTGGATCACGGCGCCCAGTTCTTCATTGAACAAGGCGCGCAGGGTCAATTCGTTGCGTCGTTCGCCGACCTGTGTCGCCCAGTTCTTGGCATCGCCCCAATCCGCGCCGTTGCCGCTTTCCAGCGCCAGGATGTCGAGATTGACCGAGACGCCAATGTGGCCGGCAAATGCCATTTCGCACAGGGTTGCATACAGGCCGCCATCGGAGCGGTCGTGATATGCCAGCAATTTGCCATCGGCATTCAGGCTCTGGATCGCCGTAAAAAAGGCCTTCAGGTCGTCGGCGCTGTCAACGTCCGGCGTCTCGTTGCCCAGTTGCTGCATGACTTGCGCCAGTGCCGATGCGCCGAGGCGGCTCTTGCCGCGTCCCAGGTCGATCAGGATCAGGGCGGTTTCACCCAGGTCGGTACGCAATTGCGGTGTCAGAACCCGCCGCACGTCGGTGACCGGTGAAAACGCCGAGACGATCAGCGACACCGGCGACGTCACCGATTTTGCGGCACCCTCTTCATTCCAGGTGGTGCGCATCGACAGCGAATCCTTGCCCACCGGGATACTGATACCCAGCGCCGGACACAACTCCATGCCGACCGCACGCACCGTATCGAACAGCGCCGCATCCTGCCCGGGCTGGCCGCAGGCAGCCATCCAGTTGGCCGACAGCTTGATGTCGGACATCGATGCGATCGGTGCGGCGGCGATGTTGGTGATGGCTTCGCCGACGGCCATACGACCGGAGGCTGCGGCATCGATCACGGCAAGCGGCGTGCGCTCGCCCATCGCCATCGCTTCGCCGAGGAATCTCTCGAAGCTCATGGTCGTGACGGCGCAATCGGCCACCGGTATCTGCCAAGGCCCAACCATCTGGTCGCGCACCGTGGTGGCGCCCACCGTACGGTCGCCGATCGTGATGAGGAACGATTTGTCGGCCACCGTCGGCAGGCGCAAGACCCGCTGCGAGACCTCCACCAGGTCCATGCCGGTCAAGTCCAGCGCCGGCAGATTATGGGCAACGTGGACCGCGTCGCGATGCATTTTCGGCGGCTTGCCCAATAAAACATCCATCGGCATATCGACCGGCGGATTATTACCAGTCTCGCTGCCGTTCTCCGGATCGACCACCTGCAACTGGCGCGCTTCGGTGGCATGGCCGACGACGGCGAAGGGACAGCGCTCGCGCTTGCACAGGTACTCGAACAGCGCCAGGCTGTCCGGTGCGATCGCCAGGACATAGCGTTCCTGCGATTCGTTGCTCCAGATTTCCTTCGGCGCCATGCCGCTTTCTTCCAGCGGTACGGCGCGCAGATCGAAAATGGCGCCGCGGCGGGCATCGTTGGTAATCTCCGGGAAGGCATTCGACAAACCACCGGCGCCAACATCGTGGATCGACAGGATCGGATTGTCTTCCTGCATCGACCAGCAAGCATTGATGACTTCCTGTGCGCGCCGCTCCATTTCCGGATTGCCGCGCTGGACCGAATCGAAATCCAGGTCCGCCGTATTGCTGCCGGTTGCCATCGAGGACGCCGCGCTGCCGCCCATGCCGATGCGCATGCCGGGGCCACCCAGCTGGATCAGCAGGCTGCCGACCGGCAGGTCGTTCTTTTTCGTGTGCAGGTCGCTGATGCTGCCGATGCCGCCGGCGATCATGATCGGCTTGTGATAACCGGCGACCGAGCCGCCAACGTTCTGTTCGTAGGTACGGAAATAACCGGTCAGGTTGGGCCGGCCGAATTCGTTGTTGAATGCTGCACCGCCGAGCGGACCATCGATCATGATCTGCAGGGCCGAGGCGATGCGGTCCGGCTTGCCGTAGCCGGCGGCGTCGGTCGACGTGCCCGCCTTGGCCGTCACGTCGGCCGCGTTTTCCCAGGGCTGCACGGCGTCGGGCAAGCGCAGGTTCGATACCGTGAAACCGGTCAAACCCGCTTTCGGCTTGGCGCCGCGACCGGTGGCGCCTTCGTCGCGGATCTCGCCGCCGGCGCCGGTCGAGGCACCCGGAAACGGTGAAATCGCGGTCGGGTGATTGTGCGTCTCGACCTTCATCAGGATGTGGGTCAACTCGTCCGAAGCGGCGTAGGTATTGCCGCGGGCAGCACCGCGCGCATAAAAGCGCGACACCGTCGCGCCCTCGATGATCGAGGAATTGTCGCTGTACGCGACGATGGTGCCCTGCGGATGCAGCGCATGGGTGTTGCGGATCATGCCGAAGAGCGACATGTCCTGCGGCGCGCCGTCGATGGTCCAGGATGCGTTGAAAATCTTGTGTCGGCAATGCTCGCTGTTGGCTTGTGCGAACATCATCAGTTCGACGTCGGTCGGATTGCGTTTTGCTTGCGTGAAGGCGGCATGCAGGTAGTCGACTTCGTCATCCGACAGCGCCAGGCCAAGCTCGGCATTGGCATGCGCGAGGGCTGCCTTGCCGCCGCCGGTGACATCGATCGAGGCCAGCGGTTTTGCGTCCAGCGGCAGGAATAATGCTGCCGCGTCGGTTGCCTGGCGCAGCACGGTTTCCGTCATGCGGTCATGCAACAGCGCGGCAACCTGGGCGCTGGCCGCCTCGCTCAGCTTTTTGATGCCACCCAGCAGACCGCTCTTCATTTGCACCGCATACGCAACCCCGCGCTCGATGCGCTTGATGTGCGCCATGCCGCAATTGTGGGCGATATCGGTCGCTTTGCTGGCCCACGGCGAAATGGTGCCGAAGCGCGGCACGATGAAGAATGCCTCGCCGCTGTCGAGTCCGGCAAACGGCTCGCCGTAGGTCAACAGGCCATTGAGCCGGTCAATGTCGATCTGCTCGAGCGGCGCCGCCGCATCGATGAAATGCAGGTAGCGCGCGGTGACGCCGGTAATGGCGCCGTCGGCAGCTTGCAGTTGTGACAAGAGACGGCGGGTACGGAAGGCAGACAGGGCGTTGGAGCCCGGCAAAATCAGCATGGGAGCGATGGCGTTAGCGCAGCGCGCGCCGATCGGAACAGAGCGCGCGCCGCGGAGATAAATCGGGTGGCGGAAGCCAGCATTATACCGTGCCGCGCCCCGCGCCCCGGCCCCACCGGAGCCACCGACCCTTGCCACCAGGTGGCGCCGTGCTATCGTCTGCGTCACCGACTGACTACCCATATCCTCCGCCAATGAACCTGCCGATTTCGACTCCCCTGCGTGCGCTGGCCAACCTGCCACGCCGACCACTGCTGGAAGCCTGCCTCGACGCCGCGCTGGCGTCCCGCTCGATCTTCACCAGGCTTTATCCCGAAGGCGCACGACTGGCAGCCGATCAGGCCGACGCCATGCGCGCGGCCGGCATCAGCGCGCCGTCGCCACTGCTGGGGTTATCGGTATCGATCAAGGATTTGCTGGATGTGGCGGGCGAACCGACCCTGGCCGGTTCCGTGGTGCTGGCCGACGCCGCACCGGCGCTGCACGATGCACCGGTGGTGGCGCGTCTGCGTGCATCCGGCGCTGCGATCCTGGGCAAGACCAACATGACCGAATTCGCCTATTCCGGCGTCGGCCTCAATCCACATCACGGCACGCCGGCCAATCCGGCCGATCCATCGCTGGCGCGCATTCCCGGCGGCTCATCGTCCGGCGCTGCCGTGTCGGTCGCCGCCGGCATGTGCGTGGCGGCGATCGGCTCCGACACCGGCGGCTCGATCCGGATACCGGCTGCGTTGTGCGGCCTGGTGGGATTCAAGCCGACCGCGCGCCGCGTGCCCACTACCGGCGCCATTCCGTTATCCACGACGCTCGACACGATCTGCGCCATGACCCGCTCGGTTGACGATTGCATCCTGCTCGACACGATCCTGGCGGATTCGCCATTGCGGATTCCGCGCCTGCCTCTCGCGGGGCTGCGCCTGGCGGTGCCTGGCACACTGATGCTGGACGCACTCGATTCTCATGTCGCCGCCACCTTTGCTGCGACATTGAACCGGCTGTCGCAGGCCGGCGCCCGCATCATCGACTGCGCGATGCCGGAACTGGCCGAATATCAGGCCTTCGGTTTTTTTTCAGGGGCCGAAGCGTATGCGTGGCATCGGAAATTGCTGGCCAGGCGCGAGGCCGGTTACGACGCCCGGGTGGCCAAGCGAATTCGGCT
>JAYUWF010000455.1:0-8554 GCA_043753685.1 Herminiimonas sp. | reverse complement strand
AGTGTCTGAAATTTTGAATTCTTTGAGTGTGTTCAGAGTATTGCGAGCCATGACCTCTCCTTTGGTACAAATCACGTGATGAAAACCGAATGACGCTGGTCGATTGCGCCTGCTGCTTGAAATTGTTATTGATTCGTGCAATGTTTGCCGGCGCCGTCCACCGTTGCGATGTTGCGGCGAACCGAAAATGGTGGTGCGGCGTCAGCCTTTCTTCCCTGCGGACGCCTTCGGCGCCTCGATCGGTGGCGGTACGTCGGCCGGCTTGGTCGGTTCGGTCACGACCGCCGGTTTCGGCATCATCTGTTCGGCGTCCTTGCATTCATTGGCCAGCTGCTGTCCGCGCTTGGAGTCCAGCAGCATACCCTTGGCCGGAATGCCAATCCAGATCAAGCCGAATTTTTCATTTTCGAAGCGGTTGGCGCCGGTGCTGGTCGAGACCCGCGTCATGCGATGCACGCGCTGGTTCCAGCGCAATGCCATGTGGTCCTTGTCGTCGGCGTTGCGGTACAGGGTGAGCTTGTTGCCAAGTTCGCAGTGGACATCGGTCACTGCAGCGCCGCTGCCGTCGAATTCCTTGTCGTCGTCGTCGAGCACGGTGCCGGCCTTTGCGGCCGGCGTTTTCCCGGTTTTTTTATGCACGGCTGGTTTATGGGTACTTTTTTTCTCGGTGGCTGTCGTCGTGGTCTGCGCGTGGACGCTCGTGCCGGACATGCAGGCAAGTGCCAGGAGGGCAATCAACTTGTTCATTGAGACTCCAAAAGAGGTACATCGGTCATGCCGGACACGGCGCCGTTCGGCCACGTCTTCATGTCAAGAGGCTTGCGGCGAAATCCGGCAAGGGCATTCCATTCGCCCGCGCCCGCTGCAGGATAGTCCAGTAATAACGATAACTGGCGCGATCGTGCAGTTTGCCATTGTGCTGGATCGGACCCCAGTGCTGCGCCTGTGCGTCGGCAAGAATGGTCGACGCTTCGTTAATTTCCGACATCCGCGGTGCGAACGATTTCAGGATCGGCTTGATCTGGTCCGGATGAATACTCCACATGCGGGTGTAGCCGAATTCGCCGCCGGCGCGGGTGGCATCGTTCGCTGCCACGGCCGTATCCTTGATCTCGGTAGTGACATTATGCGCGGGTACCTTGCCGAAGGCATGACAGGCAGCTGCAATTTCAAGCTTGGCGCGCACCACCAACGGATGGGTAAATTGACCCGGCGAGCGCATCGCCGCGGCCGGTATCGCACCGTAATGCGACGACACGAAATCCATGATTCCGAACGACAGGCATTCGACTTGCGGCAGTGCGGCGATGGCGAACGCATCGATCAGCGCACCCTGGGTTTCGATCAGCACGTGGATCGGAAGATCGGTGCGCCCCGCAGCCATTGCATGCCGGTTCACGATTGCAAGGGCGTGCTCCAGCTCGGCCACGTTTTCCACTTTCGGTATCGCGACATAGGCCAGCCGGGCTGCAGCCAGTTCGCACACGATTCGCACATCCTGCTCGAAGGCTGCATGATGTACATCGTGCACACGCACGCCGATCCGGTCGAAATGATTGTCGTCGCTCGCGATCATCGTGGCGACGAGGCGCGCATGGCTCTCTTCATTGCCTGCGGCCGCGCCGTCTTCGCAATCAAAGGTGATGTCGAACACCGGCCCCTGTTCCTGCTGCATCGCGACCGACTTGCGCATCAGCTTTTCGCTGCCGGCGTAATGATCGCAGGCCGGCAGGGAAGCAGGCGGTCGCTGGCCTTGAAAGAGGACTTCGGAAGGATGCATGTGCCGGGGTAGATGCAAAACGCCAGGGGTGGAAAGATCTGCAGGGACAACCGATGCCGCCACGCCCGCGTGCCGCGGCACGCGGGGCGGAACGATCATCCGAGCAGGTGCTTGACGCCTTCTCGCTCTTCGGTCAATTCCTTGAGGGTCAGGTCGATGCGCTCTTTCGAAAAGGCGTCGATGTCGAATCCCTGAACGATCTTGTATTCGCCGTTTTCGGTCGTGACCGGAAAGCCGAACATGGTGTCCTTCGGAATGCCGTAGGAGCCGTCCGATGGGATGCCCATGGTGGTGATCTTGCCGCCGGTGCCGAGCAGCCAGTCATGCACGTGGTCGATTGCAGCGTTGGCCGCCGATGCCGCCGAAGACAGCCCGCGTGCTTCGATGATGGCGCCGCCGCGCTTGCCGACGGTCGGCAAGAAGACGTCGCGATTCCAGGCTTCGTCGCTGATCATGTCCTTGACCGATTTGCCATCGATGGTGGCGAAACGGTAGTCGGCATACATGGTCGGCGAGTGATTACCCCAGACGAAGAGTTTTTCGATGGCGGTGACCGGCTTGCCGGTCTTGGCGGCGATCTGCGAAAGAGCGCGGTTGTGATCCAGGCGCAGCATCGCGGTGAAGTTCTTCGCCGGCAGACTCGGCGCCGATTTCATGGCGATGTACGCATTCGTGTTCGCCGGATTGCCGACCACCAGCACTTTGACATTGCGCGAAGCAACCGCGTCGAGCGCCTTGCCTTGCACCGTGAAGATCTGGGCATTGGCTTCCAACAGGTCCTTGCGCTCCATGCCGGGACCGCGCGGGCGCGCGCCGACCAGCAGGGCGACATCGATATCCTTGAAGGCGGTCATCGGGTCGCTGTGCGCAGTCATGCTGGCCAGCAGCGGGAATGCACAATCGTCGATCTCCATCATCACGCCCTTGAGCGCTTTTTGTGCCTTTTCGTCGGGGATCTCGAGCAACTGGAGGATGACCGGCTGGTCTTTGCCGAGCATGTCGCCGTTTGCGATGCGAAAGAGCAGGGAGTAACCGATCTGACCGGCAGCGCCGGTGACTGCAACGCGCATTGGTGCTTTAGCCATGTTGTTTCTCCACAGAGGTAATGAAAAAGAGGTCGCCGGGATGCTTCGAGTGCCGGATCTTCAGCAGGTGCGCAATGATACATTCGAACCCGGGTCGCGTCTTGCCGGTCAGGGCATCTCCTGCGCCTGGCGAACCTGACGGCGGTACGCCTGACAAGGGGCAGTACGGCCCCGGTTCTGCCACCGATGCAGTCGTACCAATTCAGTCGTCGACCCATCCGTCAAAACAGCTGGCAGCCGGCTCACAACTACCGGCTCACAACTGCCGGCTGAAATACCGACGGCCGTCCCGACCAGCAGCAATTTGCAATTGCCCGCGAGTGTAGGCCCGGGAAAGACTGATGTCAATTACAATCCTCTATCTTATATAAGACATATCACCCATTACTTTTTGCTAGACGGCAAGGAGGGTTTGTGGTGAAATCGCCCCCTATGAGTTCCGTCCCGATTCCCGTTCCCGGCACGCCTGCAACCGCCACCGGCGGCGCGGGCAGTGGCGGTAGCAGTAGCAGCGGCGGCTCGCCGACCTTCAGCCCGCTGTATCAGCAGATCAAGGTATTGATCACGCAAAGCCTGCAGTCGGGTGAGTGGAAGCCGGGCGAATTGATTCCCAGCGAGGTCGAGCTGGCGAACCGCTTCAAGGTCAGTCAGGGAACGGTGCGCAAGGCGATCGACGAGCTGTCGGCCGAGAACCTGGTCGTTCGGCGCCAGGGCAAGGGCACCTTCGTTGCGACGCATCATGAAGAGCGCGCGCATTTTCGTTTTCTGCGGCTTGAATCCGACTCGGGTGAGACCCACTATCCAGATAATCGCATCGTCGACGTGAAACGCTTGAGGGCGCCGGCCGAGGTAGCACGGCTGCTCGAAATCAAATCCGGAGATTCGGTGATTTTCATCAAGCGGGTGCAATCCTTCGACGCCGCTCCCACTATCGTCGACGAATTGTGGCTGCCGGGTTTGCTGTTCAAGGGCCTGACGGCCGAACGACTGATCGAATACAAGGGGCCGATGTACGCGCTGTTCGAAACCGAGTTCGGTACCCGCATGATCCGTGCCTCCGAGCGGGTGCGGGCGGTCGCTGCCGACGCCGATACGGCGGCATTGCTCGGGGTGGCGCGCGATTCGCCGCTCCTGAGCGTGGAGCGGATTTCATACAGTTACGGCGACCGACCGGTCGAGGTTCGCCGGAGCCTTTACTTGACGACGCACCATCATTATCAAAATGAACTTGGTTGAACGCAGCAACCCTTGGCCACTCCAGTAATCCAGCCAGAGTCAAAGCAAAGAAATTGCTCATCATGCATAATACGGTTTGGTGTGCTGCACAAAATCGGTGAAAATCACGCACTCAACATGTCGGGAGCAAGGAATGTCGGAAGCAACAAAAAAAAGGCCGCAGTTCCGCAATATTCACATCTTTCAAATTGCCGGTTATCGCTTGCCACTGGCGGGATTCATCTCCATATTGCACCGCGTCAGCGGCGCCCTGATGTTCTTGCTGTTACCCCTGGTTCTGTACCTGCTTGAGTTGAGTCTGCATTCCGAGAATTCGTTTGCCTATCTCAAGGGTTTTGCTGCCAACTGGTTCATCAAGCTAATCGTTCTCGCCCTTTCCTGGGCATATCTGCACCATTTTTGCGCCGGCATTCGCCACCTGGTGATGGATTACCACATCGGGCTGGACAAGGACTCGGCGCGCAAGACTGCGGTCAGCGTGTTCGCGGTGAGCCTGACGCTCACGCTGCTGATCGCCATCAAACTGTTCGGGGGATTCTGACATGGCCAGCAGTAACAACAACATCGGCCCGAACCGCCTGGCGGTCGGTGCGCATTACGGATTGAAGGACTGGCTGGCGCAGCGCGTCACCGCGATCGTCATGGCAATCTACACCGTGATCCTGCTGGTGGCTTTCTTTTCCGCCGGCGACTTCAGTTATGAAGGCTGGGCCGGCATGTTCGCCCGTCAATGGTTCAAGATCGCCACCTTCATCACCCTGGTCGGCCTGTTCTATCACGCCTGGGTCGGCATGCGCGACATCTGGATGGACTACGTCAAGCCGGTGTCAATCCGGCTCACTTTGCAAGCCGCCACTATTTTGTGGCTGATCGGTTGTGCCGGATGGGCGGCACAAATTCTCTGGAGAGTTTAACTGTGGCAGCCATCAAATCCACGATTCCTTCACGTCGTTTTGACGCCGTCATCATCGGCGCCGGCGGTTCTGGCATGCGGGCATCCCTGCAGCTGGCGGAGGCAGGACTGAACGTTGCGGTATTGTCGAAAGTATTTCCAACTCGTTCGCACACGGTTGCTGCCCAAGGCGGTATCGGTGCGTCGCTTGGCAACATGTCGGAAGACAACTGGTACTGGCACATGTTCGATACCGTCAAGGGCTCGGATTATCTGGGCGACCAGGACGCGATCGAATTCATGTGCCGCGAAGCGCCGAAGGTCGTCTACGAGCTCGAGCATTTCGGCATGCCGTTCGACCGCAATCCCGACGGCACCATCTATCAGCGTCCTTTCGGCGGACACACCGCCAATTTCGGCGAAAAGCCGGTCCAGCGCGCTTGCGCTGCAGCCGACCGTACCGGCCACGCGCTGCTTCATACACTGTACCAACGCAATGTACGCGCCAAGACCCACTTCTTCGTCGAATGGATGGCGATCGATCTGATGCGCGACGCCGAAGGCGACGTCATCGGCGTAGTGGCTCTGGAAATGGAAACCGGCGATGTCATGATGCTCGAAGCGAAGACCACGGTCTTCGCCACTGGCGGCGCCGGCCGCATCTGGGCCGCGTCCACGAATGCCTTCATTAACACCGGTGACGGCATGGGCATGGCGGCGCGCGCTGGCCTGCCGCTGGAAGACATGGAGTTCTGGCAGTTTCACCCCACCGGCGTGGCCGGTGCGGGCGTGCTGATCACCGAAGGCGTGCGCGGGGAGGGCGGCATTCTCGTCAACAGCAATGGCGAACGCTTCATGGAGCGCTATGCGCCGACCCTGAAGGACCTGGCGCCGCGCGACTTCGTGTCGCGTTCGATGGATCAGGAAATCAAGGAAGGCCGTGGTTGCGGTCCGAACAAGGACCACGTGCTCCTGGACCTGCGTCACATCGGTGCCGAAACCATCCAGAAGCGCCTGCCGTCGATCCTGGAAATCGCCCACAAGTTTGCCAACGTCGACGCCACCAAGGAACCGATTCCAGTGGTGCCGACCATTCACTACCAGATGGGCGGGATTCCGACCAACATTCACGGCCAGGTCGTCGCGCCGAAGAATGGCAATCCGAACGAAATCGTCAACGGTCTGTACGCGATCGGCGAATGCGCCTGCGTATCGGTCCACGGCGCCAACCGGCTCGGCACCAATTCGCTGCTTGACCTGCTGGTGTTCGGCCGCGCGGCCGGCAACCATATCGTGCAGAGCAAATTGCGCGAGCGCGAGAACAAGCCGTTGCCGCCTGATGCCGCGGACCTGGCGCTGTCGCGCCTGGCGCACCTGGAAAGCAGTACCGGTTCCGAAAAAGTGCAGGACGTTGCCAACGACATCCGCGCCACGATGCAGCACTTCTGCGGCGTGTTCCGTACCGACGAACTGCTGCAGGGCGGCTACAAGAAGATCATGGAACTCGACGAGCGCAGGAAGCATGTCTCGTTCAAGGACAAGTCGAAGGTCTTCAACACGGCTCGCATCGAGGCCCTGGAACTCGACAACCTGATCGAGACCGCCAAGGCGACCATCACCTCGGCTGCGGCGCGCAAGGAATCACGTGGCGCACACGCCCATCGGGACTACGACAAGCGTGACGATGTCAACTGGATGAAGCATTCGCTGTATTACTCGGAAGGTAACCGGCTCGATTACAAGCCAGTCAACCTGAAGCCGTTGACAGTCGAAACATTCCAGCCAAAAGCGCGCACGTTCTAGCAAGTCCACACGTTCTGGTTGTTGAAATGGGCGAACCAGGCCTGCATCTGATGCAGGCTCGGTGCGCCGAGTTCAGGAAGGAGACGCTATCGTGCGATACCTTCCGCACAAGGGAAACGCCATGCCAAGAATTCTGAAGTTTCAGATCTACCGCTACGATCCTGACAAGGATGCAAAACCGTACATGCAAGACCTGTCGGTCGAACTGCAGGACACTGACAAGATGCTGCTCGATGCCCTGCAGCGCATCAAGGCCGACGTCGACGACTCGCTAGCCCTGCGCCGCTCCTGTCGCGAAGGCGTGTGTGGTTCGGATGCCATGAACATCAATGGCAAGAACGGTCTCGCCTGCACCACGAACCTGAACGAACTGTCGCAACCGATCGTCCTGCGCCCATTGCCGGGTTTGCCGGTGATTCGCGACCTGATCGTCGACATGACGCAGTTCTTCAAGCAATACAATTCGATCAAGCCGTACCTGATCAACGATTCGATTCCGCCGGAAAAGGAACGTCTGCAATCGCCGGCCGAACGCGAAGAACTCGACGGCCTGTACGAGTGCATTCTGTGTGCCTGCTGTTCGACGTCATGCCCATCGTTCTGGTGGAATCCGGACAAGTTCGTCGGTCCGGCTGGCTTGTTGCAAGCTTACCGTTTCCTGGCCGACAGCCGCGATGAAGCCACCGCCGAGCGACTCGACAATCTGGAAGACCCGTACCGGCTGTTCCGATGCCACACGATCATGAACTGTGTGGACGTCTGTCCGAAGGGTCTGAATCCGAGCAAGGCGATCGGCAAGATCAAGGAACTGATGGTGCGCCGTACGGTGTAGCCGTCGCGGAAGCGCAGGGCCGGGACCGGTACTGCGCTTTATTTTTAATTTTGTCGAAGTACCCGAACTACCCGATTCAATGTGCGAGGTTCAAGCAATGTCCCACCAAGCCGATCCCCTGAAACGCGCGCGCCTGCGCTGGCGCAGTCGGCGCGGATTACTGGAAAATGACTTGCTGATCACGCGCTTTCTGGATGAGCATGAAACCACGCTGACGGACCAGGAAGTCGATGCTTTTTCGCGGTTGATGGAACTGGGAGACAACGATCTGCTCAACCTACTGCTGGCTCGCAAAGCACCCGAAGGCGAAGCCGATCTGCCGCATGTACATGCCTTGTTGACTCGACTACAGGCGGCATAAGGCAGCCGGCAAGATAGCGTATTTGCTTGGGCGCTGATGATCGACGACTGCTGACGACTGACGACTGACTGACGATCACTGAAAGCCGAAGCCCGACCACTTAATTCCGACCACCGACGACGCGCCCGACACTGCGCGACCGCTTGATTGATCGACCCAGTTCTCACTACCCACCGATTCACCTGCCCCGTTCTGAAGGAAGCGCCATGACCAACTCCGAAACCAAAGCGACGCTATCATTTTCCGATGGCAGTCCCTCCGTGGATTTTCCGATCTACAAAGGGACTGTCGGCCCTGACGTGGTCGACATCCGGAAACTTTACGGCGCGACTGGCAAGTTCACCTATGATCCGGGATTCATGTCGACGGCGGCTTGCAATTCCTCAATCACTTATATCGACGGCGACAAGGGCGAGCTACTCTATCGCGGTTACCCAATCGAACAATTGGCCGTCAATTGCGATTTCCTCGAGACCTGTTACCTGCTGTTGAACGGCGAATTGCCGAACCAGGCCGAAGGCAAGAAATTTTCGGACACGGTCACCAATCACACGATGGTGCACGA
>JAYUWF010000454.1:0-2794 GCA_043753685.1 Herminiimonas sp. | reverse complement strand
GCGACCGGATGCGCAGCATGCGCGCGCTGGTGCGTGACTTCAATGTCTTCCGCTGGGCCGGGCACATGCTGCTGGATGCAGCGCGCCTGCGCCGGCGTGAACGCATCATGACCAAGATCCGGGCGCACAGCCGGCCGTACCTGCGCCGCGCCGCCACTGTATGACGACCCGACATGAATTCTCGAAGATGAAGTCCCGAAGATGACGGCGCGACAATGACCCCACTGTATTCCGACACCGGCCGGGCCCGGCTGGACGCGATCGTGCGACCGGGCGTGCTGTGCGTATTCGATTTCGATGGCACCCTGTCGCCAATCGTACCGGTGCCCGACCAGGCCTGCCTGCCGGCGCCGGTGCTGGCGCGCCTGCAGGCGCTGCAACGCCAGGCGCGCATCGCGATCCTGACCGGCCGCGCGCTGGCCGACATCGCGCCGCGCCTGGATTTCACGCCCGATTTTTTGGTCGGCAATCACGGCCTCGAAGGGTTGCCGCAGACCAGCCAGCAGATCGATCACTTCCAGCAACTCTGCAGCACCTGGCACGGCGACGTGCAGCAGGCACTGCGCAGCGGTCCGCTGGCCGACCCGGGCGTGCTGGTCGAAGACAAGCTGATTTCCCTGTCGGTGCATTACCGGAATGTCCAGCGGCATGAAGCGGTCGCCGCCGCCTTGCGCGCTCTCTTCGCCAGGCTAACGCCGGCGCCACGGATCATCGGCGGCAAATACGTCTTCAACCTGCTGCCGCATGCCGCAGGCGACAAGGGCACGGCGTTCGAACACCTGATGCGCCTTGCCGGCGCGCCAAGCGCGGTCTATGTCGGCGACGACGTCACCGATGAAGACGTCTTCATGCTGCATCGGTCCGACCTTCTGTCGATTCGCATCGGGCAATCAGTCCATTCTTCCGCGGAATTTTTCCTACGGCGCCATGTCGATATCGTGCGCCTGCTGGACGATTTGATCCAGCGCCTGGCCGGTGCGGCGCCGGCCGCAGTTGCCGACCATGACAACCCCGCCAACCGCGCCAACCACCCACCCCTTGCCAACACCGCAGACATGAAGGACTCCTCTTGAATACTCTCGACCTCGGCTTGATCGGCAATTGCCGCACCAGTGCATTGATCGACCGCGCCGGCGCCATCGTCTGGTGGTGCTATCCCTACTTCGACAGCGATCCGCTGTGCTGCGCGCTGCTCGAACCACATGCCGACCCGCTGCGCCCGGACCGCGCATACGGCATGATCGACATCCAGTTCGACGGCGCCGAAATGGTGTCGCAGACTTATGAAAACAATTCCGCGATCCTGATCACGAGTTTCGCGGACCGCTCCGGCAATGCGATCGAGGTGATCGATTTCGCGCCACGGTTCGAGCTGCACGGGCGGATGTTTTCGCCATCGATGCTGGTGCGGATCGTGCGCACCATCAGCGGCCGCCCGCGCATCGCGGTGCGGGTGCGGCCGGCCGCCAGCTATGGCGAGCAGCCGGCCGAAACCCGGGCCGGCGCCCATCATGTCTCCTTCGGCGGCGCCGCCCACGCCATGCGGCTGACCACGGATGCCTCGATCTCCGCGGTGATCGACGAACGGCCGTTTTTCCTGCAGCAGTCGATCACGCTGCTGATGGGCCCGGATGAAACGGTGGACGGCTCGCCGCGCGAGGTCGGTCGAGCATTTCATGAAAATACCCGGCGCTACTGGCAGCGCTGGGTGCGCAACCTGGCGGTGCCGTTCGAGTGGCAGGACGTGGTCATCCGCGCGGCAATCACCCTGAAACTGAATGCCTTCGAAGACACCGGCGCCATCGTCGCTGCAGTCACCACCTCGATCCCCGAGGCGCCGCACAGCGGCCGCACCTGGGACTACCGGCACTGCTGGCTGCGCGACGCCTATTTCGTGGTCAATGCCCTGAACCGGCTCGGTGCGACCAGCACCATGGAACGCTATCTCGATTACATCCTCAACATCATCGCCGACACCCGCGACGCACCGTTGCAACCGGTCTACGGCATCCGGCGCGAAGCCTTGCTGGAAGAAAGCGTGGCGCCTGCGCTGGCAGGCTATCGTGGCATGGGGCCGGTACGGATCGGCAATCTGGCGTATCTGCAGATCCAGAACGATGTGTTCGGCGCGGCCGTGCTGGCCAGCACCCATGCATTCTTCGACGAACGGCTGGCCCGGCCGGCCGGGCGCCAGATGTTCAATGACCTGGAGCGCCTGGGCGAGCAGGCGGTGCTGAACTACAACGTGCCGGATGCCGGCATCTGGGAGCTGCGCGGCGTCAAGCGGGTGCATACCTTCTCCAGCATCATGTGCTGGGCCGCGTGCGACCGGCTGGCATCGATTTCGCGCCGTCTGAATTTGCCGGAGCGGTCCGAATTCTGGGAAGCCCATGCCCGCACCATTCACGGCGTGATCTGCGAGTCGGCCTGGAACCCCGCGCTCGGCAGCTTCGTCTCCACCTATGGCGGCGACCGGCTCGATGCCAGCCTGTTGCTGATGGTGGAGCTGCAATTTTTGCATGCGGACGATCCGCGCTTCGCCGGCACGGTGGCAGCCATCGAAAAAACCCTGCGACGCGGTGACTTCCTGCTGCGCTACGATGAAGAAGACGATTTCGGCTTGCCGGAAACCGCGTTCCTGGTGTGCACGCAGTGGTGGATCCTGGCTCTGGCGCAAATCGGCGAAAAGGATCGTGCCCGGGAATTGTTCCTGCGAGTGCTGGAGCGCCGCAACCACCTCGGCCTGTTGTCCGAGGACGTTGCCTCCGGCGACGGCGAGCTATGGGGCAATTTC
>JAYUWF010000453.1:0-2804 GCA_043753685.1 Herminiimonas sp. | reverse complement strand
CGATGCCCTGCTGGCGCAGCCGGTGCAGGCCGCGCGCGAACCGGTCGCTGCCTGAGCCTGGCATGTCCACGCCCATGTCAGTCGTCGCTCTCAATCCGGTCCAGCTGTGCTTCGGCAGCGTGCGACATGAACGCCTGCGCCCGGCGCCCAACCGGTTCGATTACGGCGTGTACTTCCTGCGTCTGCCGCTGCGGGCGATCGGGGCAAACTCCTCGGTTGCGTCCCCGATGGTGCCGGCAATCGAGACGCGCCTGTTTTCGCGGAATCGTTTCAATCTGCTGTCGTTCCACGACCGCGATCACGGTGACGGTCAACAACCTCTCTTGTCATGGATCGACGGTCTCTTGAAAGCGGAGGGCATCGACGATGCCGATGGCGAGATCTGGCTGCAGGCGTTTCCGCGCGTGTTCGGTTTTGTCTTCAATCCGGTTTCGTTCTGGTTCTGTCACCGCAGCGACGGCGCCCTGCGCGCGATCCTGTGCGAAGTCAGGAACACTTTCGGCGAAAAGCATTGCTACCTGCTCGACACCGATACAAGCATGCCGTACGGCGTCGAACTGGCTGCGAAAAAAATCTTCCATGTCTCGCCGTTCTGCGCCATCGAAGGCGGCTATCGCTTTCGCTTCATGCGCACCGACGCTGCAGTGACCGGCAAGCCGGAGCGCACCGTGGCGCGCATCGATCACGATGACGATCGCGGTCCCCTGCTGCTGACCAGCATCGAGGGTACGGCGCAGCCGCTGACCGACCGGCGCGCGCTGCAAGCCTTGATCGGCTATCCCTTTCTGACCTTTGGCGTCGTCGCCCGCATCCACTGGCAAGCCTTGCGCCTGTGGATCAAGCGCGTGCCGTTCTTTCGCAAACCCGCACCTCCGACCCAAGGGCTGAGCCGATGAGTACCGAATTCATGCAACGACAATCGATTACGATGGACCCGACCGATGACGCCGGCAATCCGATTCGCCTGCGGCGCGAGCCGCACCTGGCGCTGGCCGGTTATCCATCGCAGGTCCGCTTCATCCTGCAATTGCTGCAAAAGCTGGAGTATGGCTCCCTGCGCATGGAATTCCCGGACGGCCAGACAGCGCATTATGGTGAGGATTCACATCCGGTGACGCTGACCCTGACCAATTGGGACATCTGCAACGCAGCGCTGAAATCCGGCGACATCGGCTTTGCCGAAACCTTCATCGACGGCCACTGGCGCACCGACAACCTCCCCGGCCTGATCGAATTGTTCGTGCGCAACCGGCACGCGGTGGAATCGGTCATCTACGGCACCTGGTGGGGCAGCGCCCTGTACCGCATCAAGCATCTGTTCAACCGTAATTCCCGCAACGGCAGCCGCAAGAACATCCACGCCCATTACGACATCGGCAACGATTTCTACCAACTGTGGCTCGATCCCTCGATGACGTATTCGAGCGCCCTGTTTTCCGACGGACATGTCGAAAACCTGCAGGATGCGCAGCAAGCGAAGTACCGCCGCATCCTCAACGAGATCGATGTCGCGCCGGGCGCCCGCATCCTCGAAATAGGCTGCGGCTGGGGCGGTTTTGCGGAAGTCGCGGCGCGCGAGAAATCTGCGCACGTCACCGGCCTGACACTGTCGACCGAGCAGCTGCAGTTCGCCAACCAGCGCTTGCAGGCGGCCGGAATGGTCGACCAGGTCGAACTGCTGTTACAGGACTACCGCGACGTCCGGGGTGAGTTCGACGGCATCGCTTCGATCGAAATGTTCGAAGCCGTCGGCGAATCGTACTGGCCGAGCTACTTCGACTGCATCGCGCGCAACCTGAAATCCGGCGGACGCGCCTGCATCCAGACCATCACCATCGACAATGCCCTGTTCGAGCGCTATCGCAAGGGCACCGACTTCATCCAGCAATATATTTTCCCGGGCGGTATGCTGCCGTCGCCCGAAGTCTTTTGCCAGCATGCCGAACGCCATGGTCTGAAGGTCGTCACCCAGTTCGCTTTCGGCCTGGATTACGCCCGCACGCTGGCCGAGTGGCGCGCCGCCTTCAAGGAACAGCTGCCGGGCGTGAAGGCGCAGGGCTTCGACGACCGATTCCTGCGCACCTGGGAATTCTATCTGGCGTACTGCGAAGCGGGCTTCCGCGCCAAGAGCATCGACGTCATGCAATTCACGCTGGAAAAACCGTGAGCGGCATGCTGCGCCGTTCGTTCCTGACGCTGGCACTGGCGGCGCCGGTATTGCTGCCGATGCCGCAGGCGTTGGCTGCGGCCGCCGCGCCGGCGCCGGTCGATACCGAATTGCCGGGCGCGCGCCTGGCCGGCAGCGGCACCTTCAAATACTTCGGCCTGCAGATTTACGATGCGCAGTTCTGGGTCGGCCCCAACGGTTACCGCCCGGCGGCGCCCAAGGCAGAAAAATTCGCGCTCGACCTGCGCTATACGCGCTCGCTCCACGGCAGGAAGATCGCCACCGCCAGCACCGATGAAATCAAAAAGCTCGGTCTCGGCACGCCCGAGCAGCGCGCCGACTGGCAAGCCCGGATGGAAAAGATTTTCCCTGACGTGCAGGAAGGCACGCGCATCACCGGCATCTATCTGCCCGAGGAAGGCGCCCGCTTCTACCGCGACGGCAAGCCGATCGGGGAGATCACCGATCCGGCTTTCGGTTACGCCTTCTTCGCCATCTGGCTCGATCCGAAAACCACCGCCGGCGCCCTGCGCGATGCGCTGCTGGCCAACGCCGGCCCACGCTGAGCGTCATGCCCGGCAGCGCAGTACACGACACAATGCCCGACCGCGCTGCCCAGCGCGTGACGGCGCTGCTC